>CALARO010000425.1 GCA_937888935.1 uncultured Clostridia bacterium | reverse complement strand
GACTGATGAGGGGCGTAGCACATTTTTGATTTTCTGAATATTCCGGAAGGAATTTCCGAAAATCAAGGGGCAAAGCCGATTTTTGATTTTCTGAATATTCCGGAAGGAATTTCCGAAAATCAAGGGGCGCAACTTGTTTTCTATAAATGTCACATCAAACAAGCCGCCGTATTTTCACCCCCGTTTAAACGCCCTTAAAGCCATCGCGCCGGCTTCTTCCAGAGAAGTCGCCCGCACAGGCGGCGTTCCGAACGTTCCCGCCCCGCCCCTTAAAAGCGGCGCGTCGTTTTTCCGCAGCGAAGAGAGATATTCGCCGATGATTTTCAGCCGCGTTTGCTCGTCGATTTTCATTTCGGCGGCATTTCCGCCCGCCCCGAAATTTCCAGGCGTATTCTCAGGCGTATCAGGCGTATTTCCCGCGGTTTCCCCCGCGGCAAAATTTCCCGAAACCGCCTTTTTCAAATCGGCATTTCTCTCGTCCGTCTGTTTCTCATCCGCCGCAGCCGAATCCCGCAAAGCGGCGTTTTCGTTATCTTTGCCGAAAGTTGCCGCAGCTTCCGCATTTTCCTTGTCCTTATCCGCAAAAGTCATTTCGGCAGTCGCCGCGCCGGAATTTTCCTTAACCGCGTCCGAAACCGTACCAATTCCGTTATCCGTCGGATAATGCAACGCCTTGTCCGTCCCGATCGCGGCATGCACACCGCTTTCGTCGTCGGATTTCGGTTTATTGTCCGGTTGTTTCCGATCCGTTTCGGAAAATTTCTGCGCGCGCATTTCCAACTCTTTCAGGCGTTGGCAGCGACGGGTAAATTCCGCCTGAAGCGCGTTGTAAGCCTCTGCAAGGGCGTTCACGTCCTTAAACTTCGGTGGCAGAGCGGAACGAAAATCTTTTTCGGCGAATGCGTCTGCGCTTTCCGCCGCCCCGCAAGTTTTCGGCACTTGCACGTTGTCCTCAACGATTGTTTTTTGCATATAAAAAATACCTCCGAATCAATTTATATCTTAATTTTTGTGTTCCCCCGCTTTCATGCGGCTGTGCAGCTTGATATGCTCGGCAAAAATCTTTCTCTTGTCCGCCCCGAGCGCGCGCCCTTCCTGCGAAAAATAATATCTCGAATGTTCCGCAATATGCGCATCGTGATCGTCCAGCTCGTCCACGTCCGCTCGTTCGCCCGCCCGCATTTTCAAATTCTCTTCCCGCGCGCATTCCTCGTGCAAAGCGGATATATCCCGGCAGTTTTCATAGCTTCCAAGCCCGAACGCTTCTAAAATCCGATTTTTGTTGTTCTGCGAAATCTTGCCGTCTTCGCCCGTTAAAATTCCCGCCGAAAGCAAGCTTAAAATCGTCTCTTTCCGCTCTTCTTCGCTCAGTTTCGGCTCGGCGGCAAACGTCACGTCGTCGCACGAAAGTTCTTCCGCGCTGAAATAATACGTCTGCGTTTTTCCGCCTTCGCCCGCCACGCACAAGAGCCGCGCGTTCCCCGCGAATTGCTTGTACAGCCGCACCACCTGCCGCGCAATCTCTTTCATCGCCGCGCACAAATTCTCTTTCGTCGCCGCCATTCTCGAATCGTCCTGCGATAATAATAGCTGCAACCCCGTCGCGCTCGTCACTCTCGTCGGAGTCGAACTCTGCGAAAGATCCGATACCCCGCTCACCACCGAAAATTCCTTTTCCAGCCATTCTTCCTCTTTCGCGAAATCGTCCGGGATCGACCCTAAATTCATCATTTCGGGCGGTTGACTGCCCTGACGGTACACAAGAATTTTTCCGGGCGCAAGTCCCTCTTCCGTCAGCGCGTCGGTATCCACCGAACCGTCTTCCACCGCAAGCACGCCCGCCGCGATGCGGCTTAAAAATTCGTGTTTTCTGTTCCGCACCGCGTTGTACGCCCGCTGCACCGGAATCAGCCTGTCCACAATCGAACTGCCGAAAAATCTCGAAGGCTGTTTTAAACAATCCTGCTTCACAAACGGCAACGCCCGCTCGCCGCGCAGACCGTTTTTATACGGCAGATCGCCCTCGTACAAAAGCTTTCCGCTCGCCGCAATTTCCAGCCTTCCGTTCGGGTGTTCTTTCGTCGGCAAAGTATACCGTTCCAATAAAATCACCCTACCTGTAGCCGATTTTTCGCCGTTTTTCTTCGCCTTGCGCGTAAATTCCGCCGCCGAGCCATACCCCGCCGC
>CALARO010000424.1 GCA_937888935.1 uncultured Clostridia bacterium | reverse complement strand
GGGGCTAAAGCTGCCGTAAACCGCTTTGCCGTCCGCCGAAACGCTGCCCGCGCCGATCACCATTTTCGCGCCGAAATACGTGATTAAAAGCGAAGCCGCGTACATGGCGAACATCATGAGCGGCGAATTGAGCGCGATGATTTTTTCCGCTTTCGTGAAGTTATCGCGCACTTCGCCCGCCGCCTTATCGAATTTCTTCTTTTCGTAGTCTTCGCGCACGAACGATTTCACCACGCGGATACCGCTGACGTTTTCCTGCACGGAATTATTGAGCGCGTCGTACTTTTTGAAGATACGGCGGAAAAGCGGCACGGCTTTGCGCATGATCATGAACAGACCGAACGCGAGAACGGGCAGGATCACTACGTAGATCATCGTGAGCTTCACCGAAATCGTGCAGCCCATGATGATTGCGAAAATAAACATGAGCGGCACGCGGATGACGATGCGCAGGCACATCTGAAACGCCATCTGCACGTTGGTTACGTCGGTGGTGAGCCGCGTTACGAGCGAGGACGTTGAGAATTTGTCTACGTCTTTAAACGAAAAGTCCTGCACCGAATAGAAAAGATCTTTCCGAAGGTTTTTCGCAAAGCCGCAGCTGGCGATCGCGGCGTATTTGCCGCCCATCACCCCGCCCGTAAGCGAGAATATCGCAAGCACGAGCATGACGCCGCCGAAAATGAGTATCTGCGACATCGGCACGTTGCCCGCCGCGTTCGTGGCGAGCATGCGCGTCATCATATACGGGA
The DNA here is from genome assembly GCA_937888935.1 of uncultured Clostridia bacterium. GTDB lineage: Bacteria > Bacillota > Clostridia > Christensenellales > Borkfalkiaceae > Scatosoma. The sequence goes on along the minus strand of CALARO010000424.1, from coordinate 2,534 downwards.
TAAGACATTCGCAGACCGCTTCGAGCATCATGAAAAGCGGCGTTACGAGCGCGGGTTTTTTGTATTCCCGCACGCTTTTTAAAAGTGTTTTTACCATACTTTTTTTCCTTTTTGCCTTTATTATTATACGATTTATTGCTTCGTTTTAACCGGATTTGCGTTTTCTTGCGCCTTGGCTGCGCTTTCGCGCGGCGATTCGTCGGTGGCTTCGCGCACGTTGTTATAAATGCGTTCGAGATTTTTGCGCATCGTTTCTTTTTCCGCTTCGGAAAAGCCTTTCAAAAGCATCGTTTCGAGTTCCGCGCGGCGGCGTTTCATTTCGTCGAACGAGGCGTATTCCTTTTCGGTGAGCCGCACCGTCTTCGCGCGGGAATCCGTTTTGCTTTTTTCGCACGACACATAGCCCTTTTCGGCAAGCCGCGAGATAATGCCCGACACGGTGGCGTGAGATACGTCCAGATACGTTTCGATTTCTTTCATCGAACACTCGCCGCCCGCGTGCGTGTGCAGAAAAAACAGCACTTTGCCCTGCGCATACGTTACGTCGTGATCGAAACCCTTTTTATCGGCGTAAGCCTGCAATCGCTCGGTGATCTTTTTTAAATACACCCCTACGTCTTTGCGGCGTTCGCACGGCGTTTCCGCCCCGCCCTTTTTTGCGTTCTCTTTCATTCGCCCTCCTTGCGCGCTTTTTACGCTTTTCGCCTTTCGCGTTTCGCCTTTCGCGCCGATTATCTTTATTATATGTAGCGTGCTACAAAAAGTCAAGCGAATTTCCGGAAATTTTTGCCGTTTCACGGAATTTTCATTTTTGTGTTTTTTTGAACGATTTTTAAACGGTTTCCGAACGGTTTCCGAACGGGGCGGGCGAGTACGCGCGCGGTGTTGCCGTAAAAAAGCGAACAAAAAACCGCCCCGACTTTGGGCGGTAATTCGATCGTGCTTAAAAAATTGCTTTTTCCTTGGGGATTAAAGCTTCTCCTTGACTTTCGCCGCTTTCCCGGTGAGATCGCGAAGATAATAGAGTTTCGCTCTTCTCACTTTACCCTTTCTCACTACCGTGATGGAAGCGATTTTGGGCGAGTGAAGGGGATAAGTCTTTTCTACGCCTACGCCGTAAGAAATATGACGTACCGTGAAGGTTTCCTGAATACCGCCGTTCTTTCTCGCGATAACGATACCTTCGAAGTTCTGGATTCTTTCCTTGCCGCCTTCGATGATTTTGTAGCCTACCTTAACGGTGTCGCCTACGTTGAATACGGGCAGATCGGATTTCATGCTTTCCGCGTCGATCGCTTTGATCAGTTCGCTCATTTGTGACTTTACCTCCTTTTTATAAAACGTGACGTTCTCGATCTGCTGCGCGAGTCCTCCCCGCGCCCTTTTCATTTTAGGTCGGCGGAACGCCCGAAGTCGCTAACTATTATAATGCATAAACGGCGGGTTCGTCAAGCGTTTTTGCAAGGGTTTCGCCGTTTTTTTGCTTTTTAATTTTTTTCGCCCGCTTTTTGCGCGCCCGCGCCCCGGGCAATCCCCGATTATGCGCGATTATGCGCGCTTTTTGCCGCGCACGTATACGCCCGAAACGCAAAGATTCTCGTCAAGCGATACGAAATCCGCGTCTTTGCCGCGCTCGATACTGCCCTTTTTATTCTCGATTTTCATCAGTTTCGCCTGATTGTAACTCGTGATACGGCCGGCTTCTTCGATACTCAGCCCCGCGCTAAGCACGGCGAAGCGGAAGGCTTTATCCATCGTGCCGATGCTGCCCGCAAACGACGATTTATCGGGCAGTTTCGCCACGCCGTCGTCGATAATCACGCGGTTTTCCGGGCAGATCGCGCCGAGATAACTCTCTTTCGCGTTCGTTCCCGCGGCGCGCATGGCGTCGGTGACAAGGCAGATTTTATCCGTGCCTTTCAGCCGCGCAACAAGCCGCAGCAGCTCTTTCGGCACGTGGCAGCCGTCGCCGATCAGTTCAACGTACAATTCGTTGATTCCGTACCCTGCCTGCGTTACGCCGATATGCACTTTCTGATCCACTTTGTGAAAGCCGGAAGTTGCGCTGTACAGGTGCGTTACGGAAGTGAAGCCTTTTTGCGCGGCGATTTCCGTCTGCTCGTAAGTGGCGGCGGTATGCCCCATCGAAAACTGCACGCCGCACGGCAGCAGCTCTTCCGCCATTTTCAGAACGCCGTTTTCTTCGGGCGCGCAGGAAATGCGGGCGATCACGTCGGCGTTCGCTTTCAGCGTTTCCGTCATTTCGTCCGTGGGCGTATAAATCAGATCGCGCCGCTGCGCGCCGCTCATTTTCGGACTGATAAACGGGCCTTCGAGATGAAGTCCGCCGCAAAGCGTTGCCGCTTCTTCGTCTTTGAGAAGCGTTCTGTACACCGCGATCGTCTGCAGGATTTCGCCGAATTTTGCGGACATGGTGGTGGGGAATATCGTAGTAGTGCCGTGGCGAAGGTGCGTAAACGCCGCCGTGCGAAGAATTACGGGGCGATTCGCCAAGCGGTTTAGCGGCGAACGCC
>CALARO010000423.1 GCA_937888935.1 uncultured Clostridia bacterium | reverse complement strand
GCGCGAACGTGACGCACGAAATGAATACTCCGCTGACTTCGATACGCGGGTATGCCGAGCTTCTGGGCGCGGGCGGAATGAGCGAAGAACAGAAGGCGGTGGCTTATAAAACCATTCTTACGCAGAGCGACAGGCTGACAAATCTGATCGCGTGCATTATCAATTACAGCGAGATAGAAAGCGACGATCTGCCTGCTTACGAAGTGGATTTTTCGGCGCTTGCACGGGAAACTTTGTGCGCGTTGAAGCCGGAAGCGGATAAGCGCGGCGTGACGATTGAAGAACATATCGACGACAACGTGATTTTAATGAGCCGTCAGGAAAGGCTGAGCGAGCTTTTCGGAAATCTTGTGCGGAATGCGATTAAGTACAACAAAGAAGGCGGGAAGATTTTCGTGACGCTCAGTCGCGAACACCTGATTGTGGAAGATACGGGCATCGGCATTTCGGAAGAGAATTTAAGCAAGGTGTTTTCGAGATTTTTCACGGTGGATAAGTCGCATAGCGGCAAGAACGGCGGTTTCGGGCTGGGGCTTGCCGTGGCAAAGAAGATCTGCGTGAAGTCCGGCTGGCAGATCGGCGTGGAAAGCGAGCTTGGAAAAGGCAGTAAATTTACGGTGAAGTTTTAAGGGCTTGGAAAGCCGCCGGTTGTTTGTGGGGCGAACGAAAAGGAAAGAACAAAAATGCATTATATCGCGAAATATTTATCGCCGATCGGCGGGATAACCATGGCGAGCGACGGTGGGGCGCTGACGGGACTCTGGATAGACGGGCAGAAATATTACGCCGATAATCTGCTGGGAAATTATGAAGAAAAGGATCTGCCGATTTTTACGCAGACGAAAAAGTGGCTGGATATTTATTTTACGGGAAGCGCGCCCGATTTTACGCCGCCGCTTGCGATGGAAGGAATTTCGCCGTTTCGCAGGCGCGTGTGGAAAATTATGCTGACGATTCCGTTCGGAAAAACGATGACTTACGGAAGCATTGCAAAGCAGATTGAAAAGGAAACGGGCGGAAGAGTTTCGGCGCAGGCGGTTGGCGGCGCGGGGGGGCATAATTCGATTTCGATTGTGATTCCATGCCACAGAGTGGTGGGTACAAGCGGCAGTCTTACGGGGTATGCGGGCGGAATCGATAAAAAAATCGCGCTTTTAAAAAACGAAGGCGCGGATTTTTCGGAATTTACCGTGCCGAAGAAAGGCACGGCGCTATAAAAAAGTTGTTGAATATAGGAAAAGCGGGCGGGATAATTTATTTCCGTCCGCTTTTAGATTTTATTTTGTTTATTTTACCCCACAATCAGGTTTACAAGTCTGCCGGGGACGACGACGCATTTCTTCACGGTTTTCCCTTCGAGCAGCGGCGCGATTTCTTCTTTCGCGCAGCCTGAATCTCTTCGTTCGTCGCGTCTTTCGCTACCATCATCTTACACTTGATTTTACTATTCACCTGCACGGCGTATTCCGTTTCGTCTTTCACAAGCGCGGTTTCGTCCGCGATAGGGTACTGCTCTTCGAATACCGACGTTTTATGCCCGAGCATTTCCCAGAATTCTTCCGCGGTGTGCGGCGCGAACGGCGCGAGAAGCCTTACGAGATCTTCCGTGCAAAGCCGCATAAAGCTTTCGTTTCTGCCTTCGAGCGCGTCGTACTTCAAAAGCGCGTTGACGTATTCCATCAGCCTTGCCACCGACGTATTGAACGAGAATGCTTCCGCGTCTTTCGTGATGTTTTTGATCGCGTAGTTGCGCGCATAGTCAAGCTCTTTTTCCGCCGCCGAAAGCGTTAAATCCTTTTTCAACGGCTCGTACGCCGTTACTTTCGTAACCAACCGTTCCATTCTATCTACGAATTTCGAAACCGATTTAATGCCGTCGTCGTTCCACGGTCCGCCCTCTGTGTAGTTGAAGCCGAAGAGGAGGTACAGTCTGAAAATATCGGAGCCGTATTCTTTAACGTACGGGTCGGGGGATACGACGTTGCCTTTGGATTTGCTC
>CALARO010000422.1 GCA_937888935.1 uncultured Clostridia bacterium | reverse complement strand
ATCCCTTTCAAAGTGTTCGGCGGCTTCAAATTCTACGATCGTAAAGAAATCAAAGATATGCTCGCGTATCTTCGGCTGGTGGCGAACCCGTTCGATAACGAAGCTCTGATCCGCATCATCAACTTTCCCCGCCGCGGCATCGGCGCGAAAACGCTCGAAATTTTGGAAGACTACGCCGCAAAGAGCGGCATTTCCGATTACGAAGCGCTTCTCGAAGCGTATAATATAGACGTCGCCTCGGGCGCGCGCGCCAAGCTTTCGGAATTCGGCGCGCAGATCAAAAGCTGGATTCTGGCTTCCGCCGAGCTTTCCGTTCTCGATCTCGTGAAAAAAATCGTGAAAGATTCGGGGCTGGACACCGCGTTTTCGGGCGATGACGACGAAAGCGTGAATAAAAAAGCCAACGTGGAAGAATTCGTCAACTCGGTGGCGGATTACGAAAGATTAAACGGCAACGCCGATTTATCCGAGTACCTGCAGCAGGTTTCGCTCGTTTCCGATACCGACGAAATGGACGAAACGAATTACGTCACGCTCGCCACCGTCCACGCCGTAAAAGGACTGGAATTCAAGTGCGTGTTCGTGGTGGGTCTGGAAGAAAACATTCTGCCGTCTTCCCGTGCGGAAACCGACGAAGACGCGCTGGAAGAAGAGAGGCGTATCATGTACGTGGCGGTCACCCGCGCGAAAGAGCGGCTGTATCTCACCCGCTCGAAGAGCCGGTTTTTGTACGGCAAGCGCGAAAGCACCGTGCGCTCGCGGTTTTTGAAAGAACTTGCCGACGTGGTGGAACTTCCCAAAGACGCCCGCACCGAAAATCTCGATCGCTACGGCTTGAAATCCACCTACGGCGGCGGTTACGGCGGCGGCAGCTACAACGCATCGTTTTCCGGCTACGGAAATTCGGGCGGCTACGGCAATACTTACGGCGGCAACGCATACGGCGGAAACAACCGCGGGGTAACTTCGGGGTACGCCGCCGAAACGCGCGATTCCGCGCCGATTCGAAGCACATATAAGCCGGTTTCGGGCGACGGCACTCCGGGCGGCATGTACGCGGCGGCGAATAAGAAAAAAGTTACGGGCGGCGGCACGTTCACCTACGGCGGCGTAGGCTCGCAGCAATCGTTCGGCGCGCCGAGAACGCCCGCGAAAGACGTATCGGCGTTTAAAGAAGGCGTAAAGGTATCGCACCCGAAATTCGGCACGGGAACAATCGTGAAAGCGGGCGGAAACGCGGGCAACGTGATTTTGCACGTGGCGTTCGAAGGTTTCGGAATCAAGCAGCTTTCCGCGTCGCTCGCGCCGCTGAAAATCATCGGATAAAAGGGGAAAAACTATGTCGCGGCAAAGAGAAATCACCGATCTTTTAAACAAATGGGCATACGAATACTACGTACTGGATCAGCCGAGCGTACCCGATAAAGAATACGATAAACTGTACGACGAATTGAAGTCGCTCGAAGCCGTTTCGGGGGTGGTATACCCCGATTCTCCCACGCGCAGAGTGGGCGGCGAGCCGATTTCCGCGTTTTCGCAGCACACGCATATTCACCGCCTGTATTCACTCGATAAAGCGGTGACGGACGAAGAACTCGCGGCGTTTACCACCCGCGCGGAAAAGGCGGGCGCGGCGGAAAATATTTCGCCTACGTATACGGTGGAATACAAATTCGACGGGCTTACGGTGTGCTTAACGTATGAAAACGGCGCGTTCGTGCGCGCCACCACGCGCGGCAACGGCACGGTGGGCGAAGACGTAACGGCGCAGGTGCTTACGGTGAAATCTTTCCCGCTGAAAATTTCGTACCGGGGCGTTTTAGAAGTGCGCGGCGAAGCCGTGATGCGCCTTTCCGTGCTGGGAAAGTACAACGAAACGGCGGCAGAACCCCTGAAAAACGCGCGCAACGCGGCGGCGGGCGCGATCCGCAATCTCGATCCGAAAGTCACGGCGGCGCGGCATATCGACATTTATTTTTACGACGTAAACTACCGTTCGGAAGGCGAAACGCTCTCGCAGCAAGAAGCGCACGAATTTCTGATAAAAGAAGGCTTCAAGGTATTCCCGTACTTTAAAATCGCGAAAAACTACGAAGACGTGAAAGACGCGGTAGACGAAATCGAAGTGGAAAGAAAGCGCATCGACGTGCTGACGGACGGCGCGGTGATCAAGGTAAACGAGCCTGAGCTTCGCGAAAAAATGGGGTACACCGATAAATTCCCGCGCTTTGAAGTAGCTTTTAAATTCGAAGCGGAAGAAGCGGAAACCAAGGTGGAAAAAGTGGAATGGCAGGTGGGCAGAACGGGCAAATTAACGCCGCTCGCGCACCTTACCCCCGTGGAACTCGCGGGCGTCACCGTTTCGCGCGCCACGCTGAATAACTACGGCGATATTTTAAGAAAGCGCGTGAAGCAAGGCTCGCGCGTGATGATCCGCCGTTCCAACGAAGTCATTCCCGAAATTTTGGGCGCGATCGACGACGGAAACGGCGCGGAAATCGAAAAGCCGACGGCATGCCCCGCCTGCCATACGCCTTTGATCGAAACGGGCGCGAACCTTTTCTGCCCCAACCGCGATTGCAAGCCGCGCGTGGTGGCGATGCTCGATCATTTCGCGGGCAAAAACGCGATGGACATCGACGGCTTTTCCGAATCCACCGCCACGCAGCTTTTCGAAAAAGATCTCGTAAAGAGTTTTTCCGATTTGTATCGCCTTTCGGCGGCGGATCTCGAAAAATTAGACGGCTTTAAAGATAAAAAAATTAAAAATCTGCTTTCGGCAATCGAAAAAAGCAAAAATCCGGGCTTTCCCGCGTTCATCTACGCGCTGGGCGTAGACGGCATCGGCAGAGTGGCGGCAAAAGACCTGGCGGCGGCGTTCGGCACGTTTGAAAATTTAAAAAACGCCACGGCGGAAGAGCTTACGGAACTCGAAAACATAGGGGGTATCACCG
>CALARO010000421.1 GCA_937888935.1 uncultured Clostridia bacterium | reverse complement strand
CCTACGTGGCGCGCATTTTAAAGGCGGGCGAATACCTTTTCTACGGCAGAGTGCAGCGCAAATTCGGCGCGGTGAGTATCATAAACCCCACGTTCGAGCCGCTCGATAAAAACTACCGTTTAAAAGGCGTCGTACCCGTCTATCCTTTAAAAGGCTCGCTCAATCAGAAAACTTTGCGCGGCGCGGTGCGTGAAGCTTTAACGCGCGTCTCGCTCGAAAGCCTGATCCCGCCCAAAATCGCCGCCAAATACCGCCTGCCGTCGCTCGAACGCAGCTATTTCGCCGTCCATCAGCCGCGCACGCTCGAAGAAAAGGACGCCGGCAGCGAACGCGTCGCGCTCGAAGAATATTTCGTGCTTTTGTCCGCGTTCAAGCTCGTCAAAGGCGGCAAAGAAGACGTCCGTATCCATAAATATTCCGTCACCGCAGCCGACGTCAAAGATTTCGCCGCCCGCTTCGGCTTCGAGTTTACGAACGGACAAAAAAACGCCGTCAACGAAATTTACGAAAGCGTACATTCGCCCGTAAGAATGAATCGGCTGTTGCAGGGCGACGTAGGCAGCGGCAAAACGGCGGTTGCGCTTTGCGGCATTTATATGGCGGTAAAAAGCGGGTATCAGGCGGCGTATCTCTCGCCCACCGAAGTGCTTGCCGCGCAGAACTACGCCATTTTGAAGAAGTTTTTCCCCGAGTACAACGTGGCGTATCTCTCGGGCAGCACGGGCGCGAAAGAAAAACGCGAACTCAAAGCAAAAATCAAAAGCGGCGAAGCGCAGATCATCTGCGGCACGCACGCGATTTTGCAAAAGGACGTCGACCCGCCCGCGCTGTCGTTCATCGTCTGCGACGAGCAGCACCGATTCGGCGTGGCGCAGCGCAACGCGCTTTCCGAAAAGGGCGAAGGGGCAGACGTGCTTGTCATGTCCGCAACGCCCATTCCGCGCACCCTGTCGCTCGTTTTCTACGGCGATTTAGACGTAACCACCATCACCGATAAGCCGAAATCGCGGCAGGAAATTTCCACTTCGATCATCCCGCCCGCGCGCTACGAAGATATGCTCGATTATATCGGCGGCGCGGTGAAACAGGGCAGACAAGCCTATTTCGTGTGCGCGAAAATCGACGGCGGCGAAGACGAAGACGACGACGGCTCGATCATCAGCGTAAAAGAACGCTACGAAGAGCTGAAATCGCGCCTGCCCGAAGTGAAATTCGCGCTGCTGCACGGCAGAATGAAAGACAAAGAGAAAGACGCGGTCATGACGGCGTTCAAAAACGGCGAATACGATTGCCTTGTTTCCACAACGGTGATCGAAGTGGGCGTAGACGTGCCGAACGCCACGATCATGGTGATTTACAACGCGGAGCGATTCGGCTTATCGCAGCTGCACCAGCTTAGGGG
>CALARO010000420.1 GCA_937888935.1 uncultured Clostridia bacterium | reverse complement strand
AAAGGCGAAAGCTGAAAAAGGAACACCCGGAAGCCGAAGAGAAGAAAAAGGACGATGAAGAGTAAAGGCAAACTGAAATTTCGCGAAAAAATCGTGTACGGCGTATTTATGGAAAGCCTTCCGAGTTTTAAAAGGATATGGCAGGAACGAGCGCCGGAACAAGCATTCGACGAGTTTTTAGCGGAAATTTGCACGGAACAGCCGCAGAACGTGAAGAAGAAAGAAAAAATATTATTCGGTGCGTTTAAAGGCGTGATTCCGAAAATAATCGGTATTTGGCGTGAAAGCGGAAGCGAAAAGCCGTTTGAAGAATGGCTGAACGAAATCACCGCAAGGCACGAACGAATAACAAAAAAATCTAAGAAGGAGGTAACACAATGAGCGCAGTAGTAACCGAGATCATCAGCACGTTGACGGCAGGCATTTCGGGAATTGCGTCGGGTATCGGAAGTGGTCTTTCCACGTTGGTGAAGAACATTTTCCTTGATACCACGGCAGAAACCACGAAATTGTCCACGTTCGGCGGTCTGGTTGTAGTATTTGCGGGCGTATCGCTTGCAATCGCTCTCTCTCGTTGGGTAGTAAATTGGGTAACGTCGCTCGGCGCTTCCCACTAAGCACCCGCCGCGCCGCTTTGGTTCTTACTGCTACTAAGTATCAGAGCGGCGCACAACTTTCTAAAAAAATAAGGGTATGGCAATTTTAATATTGATACTCGCCGTAGTGGCGATCATCTTCATAATAAAACTGTTCAAAGTGCCGAAAATCGGCTGTATAGGAATGGTAACAGGCGGCGTAAAGTGTGGGAAAAGTATGCTGTCCGTCTGGCTTGCGAAAAGGAAGTATAAATCGCAGGTACGAAAATGGAAAATACGTTGCTTTTTCAGGAAGATCTTCGCAAGGAAGAAACCTTTACCGGAAAAGCCTTTGTTGTATTCAAACGTAAAACTTGCGGGCGTGCCGTATACGCTTTTAACAACGGAAATGGTAACGCGGAAAGTACGCCCGGCGTACGGTTCGGTAGTGTATATTCAGGAAGCTTCGCTTCTGGCTGATTCAATGGCGTTCAAGGATATGGAAGTAAACGAAAGAATGTTGCTATTCAATAAATTGTTCGGACACGAAACGCACGGCGGCTATCTGATCTACGATACGCAGAGTATTCAGGATAATCACTACGCCGTGAAAAGGTGTATCAATTCCTATTTTTGGATACACCACAATATAAAACTTCCGTTCTTCGTGATATTGTTCGTGCGGGAATTTTTCTATTCGGAAGATAACAGCACGGTGAACACGGTAGAAAGCGACGTGGAAGACGATCTGAAAATGATCATCATACCGAAAAGGGTATGGAAAATGTACGACGCGTACTGTTACAGCGCGTTTACGGACGATTTACCGGTAGAGAAGAAAGAGCGATACACGCCGATAAAACCGTTTAAGAAAGCGGACTTAAAAACGCGGAAAATTATCACCTTGAAGAAATTCAGGACGATAGAAGAATATAAGCCGAAAGCGGCAAAGGAAGAAAAAGGAAATGATCTCGCAGACAACAAAACGGCGGACGTCGTATAAAATAGATAAAATCTTTTGGTTTATAGTGGCATTGCTTCCCGTTCTCGTGTATCTGACGGTAAACAGACAAAACCCGAGCGCGCCGGGGTTTTTCACGTTTTTGGAAAGTTTTTCGCCGTTCTCGTTCGTATCGGATATATTCGACGAAGTAACGCAAACGGCGTTCAATACCACGTTCGCGGTGAATGATTATCTTGCGTACGTTGCGGGCGTGGAAGTGTTTCACGTAATGTTCGACGTCGTGGTGTTTATACCGCGATTGGCGCATAAATGGATAAGCAAGGCGGTGCAAGATGAATAAGGTAAGCAAACTGAAAAGAATATCGGCAATCTGCGCGGCGGTAGCGTTCGCGCTTTTAAGCATATTTGCGGTGTTGGTAACTCAAAATCGCACGGCGTACAAAATGGAAGTGCCGTATTCGGCGAAAGCGGAAGAAGCGGCAGATGATGAAGAAAGAGTTATATATCCGAGTGAAAATTTGTTTGATATGACTTTATTGAATGGATATTTACGTATCTATCAAATCAATAGTAATTATGCCGTAAATACAGGGCATACGATTTCGTTTTATTGTCCGGGAATTGTTCCCGGCGTTTATACATTTTCTTGTATACGGAAATTTGATTCGGGTACGCTTTCAGGTGCTTCGGGCGCGATTGCTTTAATTGCGCCAAATAATTATAAATATTTGATTCCTTATAAATCTGCTGTTTCTGGTGATAGAATTTCAAATACTGTTATTTTGACCGAAGAAGATTTAGAAAAAACGGTTTATTTTTATGGTTGTGCTGATTCTTATATGTCTTTTTTAGATATAACGGTAAATTTGGGTGAAGTGGCTTATCCTTGGCTCCCTTCATTTTCTTATATTTATAATAAGAGTTTTAATGAAGGCTTTGATGTGGGTTATAGTACTGGTAACAATGAAGGATATTATTCCGGTCTTTATGATGGAATAGAACAAGGCAAAGAAACGGGCTATGAAGAAGGATATGCAACCGGTAAAAATGACGGCTATAATTCAGGCAAAAAAACAGGTTATGAAGAAGGAAAGGTCGATGGCTACGAAAACGGTTATACCACCGGCAAGAACGAAAACACGCAAAGTTATTATGATAAAGGCTATTCAGACGGTTGGGCGGCAAGCGGAAGCGGAACGTTTACAAGCTTATTTACAGCCGTAATCGACGCGCCCGTGGCGGCTTTTACAAATCTTCTCGATTTTCAGATACTCGGCGTAGATATGAAAAAATTTGCGCTTGCCTTAATCTCCTTGGCGTTGGTTCTTGCAATTGTTCGGTTTGTATTAGGTAAATCATAATGAAACGATTTTTTCTTATTATCGTAATTTCATTGCTTACGTTTTCGTTGGTTCGCGCTTTAAACGGCAGCGAGCCGCTTACGCTTTCCGGCTTTCTCGATGCGCTTTCCGAACTTGATTTCAGTTTTAAGTATACGAAAGGCGTTGTAGAGTATATGAAAGATCTTTCTTTTGATTTTACGATAGACGGCGTAGAAGAGCTTTTGCAACTTATCAGAAACTTTTTCAAGGCGATATTCTCGCCGCTTGTTATTCTCTGTTCAGTGATTATGGATGTCGGCGCGTTGCTTTCTTCGATTCTGAACGTAATTACAAAGTGCCTCGGCTTCAATATCTTCGGCGACGGAACAATGAACCCCGCGAGCGGTGCAGGAAGCGGACACGGTGGCGGCGGTGGTGGTGTCAGATAACGCCGCCGAAAACAAGCAACCGAGCCACAAAAACAGCGAGAATAGTGAGCCTCCGAGCCGCGCGAAAGCGCGGCAAGGGGCGAACCTTGAAATAATAGAAAATATTCGTCCCACGAAAATGCAAAAAATATGAAACTTGCAACGATAAAAAAAGATTCGAGCGTAAAAGGTACGTTTGATAAAATAAATTGCCGAACGAAGAAGAATGAAACGCTTGCAGGCTACTACGAAGATTTAGCCGAGGATTTCAAAGAAGGTTTAGGATATGAGAAAGAAACGCTTTTAACCCGCGCCGAGTGGCTTCGGAAATGCTGCCGGTATTGGGATGTCGATTATTATAAGCTGCAAGGCGTAAAAGACGTAATTAGAACGAACCGCTGCAAAGATCGTTTTTGCGATTGTTGCGGCAGCGCGCAGGCAAAACAACGCGAAGAAAAATTCACGCCGTTCTTAGACGAACTTTCGAAAAAGTACGATATTTATCATATTGTGTTTACCGTGCCGAACCCCGAACGGGAAGTTGTGCAAAGTACCGTAACGGAAATGTATTCGAAGTTTTCCCGCATTATCCGATACTTTCAAGGCGCAAAAAAGATAAAGGGCGTAGATTTCAAAAAATACGGCTTTATCGGCGCGATCAGAGCGTTGGAAATAACGAAAAGCAAGGTATACGAAAATTTTCACCCGCATTTTCATTGTTTGTTTATCTTCCGGAAAGGCGTTTCAAAGGTTATGGGTGAGAAAAAGTACGTAAACGCGTATTCGTTCAATAATCCGGATATAAAGCGAAGCCACAAAAAAATCGAATACGGACAGCCGGAATGGTTTTTCACGGACTTCGAAATACTTTTACAAAAGGTTTGGCGGCTTTTAATGGACGGCGTAAAAGTTACGGCGGAAAATCTCGATATATGTTCGCTCGGTTATAGTGTTGTCGCCGATAACGCTTGCGGAAAGTATCACGAAGTATTCAAATACGCTACAAAAGGCATATTCAAAGATAAAGAAGAAGGCTGTATCGGTAATTATTATGATTTTGTGGCAATGTTTTTCACTCTGTACCGGCGGCACGTTATACAAGGCTACGGTGTTTTACGCGGCTTTAACTTCGAAGAACCCGCAAAGCTCGAAGCCGACGAAAGGTACAATGAAGTTATAGCAACGCTCAGAGCGTTGGAAGATCCGCAAAGAATTTTCGAATTTCTCGAAGAGATAAACCGAAATATCAAAAATCAAAGTAAGCAGAATATAGTTTACATATCGCGAGCAAGTATAAACGATTTGGCAGGTGAATGAAAAATGAGCAATTCAAAAGGAATCGGCGCACCGAAAGGCGGTCGCGTACATTGGTTATTGTGGGAACTCGGCTCTTCCTTCAAAGGCGCATATAAATTGTACTTTGATTATGCGTGGCATAAATATGTATTTTACCGAATGGAAAAGCGAACGTTACTTGACGTATTTATAGTAATGCAAACTTCGCGGCATTGTTGGCGTTGTATGTATTCGAATACAAAAACAAACGATTTCGACGTATTCAGTTGCACGCAAACTCGTGATATGGCGTTGCATATGTGGTTATTATGGAAAAAGAACGAAAAACTGCGCGAAATACGCGAAAAACCGTAAAAACCTGCCCCCGCGGTACAAAACAGGTGTAACATTTCGTAAAACACGGATTTTACGAAATGTTATTCCTATACCCCATTGGGGTGAAATTTAGAAAAATGTGCGGTTCGCAGATAAAAATTATTGTTTTTTACAAAGAATTTCAGTTTGTTTGTAAGAGATTTTATTGACAAAGTCGTTTTTTTGCGCTACACTATTATTATGAATAAAGAAAGTTACTATGTTTCGAGAAATCTTAAAGATAATGAAAAAATTTCGGAGCTACTTGAAAAACAGTTGCCCCCTTTTTGCTTTGATTATTTTCTCGGCATCGAATCGCTTACAAGCTGCCAGACGCGCTTGAAATACGCTTACGATCTCTGTATTTTCTTCGATTTTCTCTGTCGCAAAAAATACCAGAAAAAAGCCCCCCTTGATTTAACGCTCGAAGATCTAGAAGCTGTTACAAACAACGACGTTGAATTGTTTTTAAGCTATCTTTCGGGGTATCGCTACAACGGGAAATTGCTTACCTGCGACGCGCCGGCGAAATCGCGCAAGCTTTCTGCTGTGCGCGCGATGTTCAAATACTTTTTCAATAAAGGTTACATCGAAGTAAATAACGCTTCAAAAGTCGCTACTCCGAAATGCCGCGAAAAAGAGATTATTCGCCTTAACAAAAACGAAGTTTCCGAGCTTCTTTCCGTTGCCGAAAGCGGGCGCGGACTTTCTAAACACGCGATCGGTTACCACGATAAAACTCGTGTGCGCGATACGGCGATTTTAACGCTGTTTCTCGGCACGGGAATCCGTATCAGCGAGCTTGTGGGTTTAAACGACGAAAGCGTGAATTTCGACGATAATTCTTTTGTTGTCACCCGAAAAGGCGGCGGTCAGGCAATCCTTTATTTTTCCGACGAAGTTGCGTTTGCCTTGAAAGAATATATTGCCGAGAAAAAAAACGATCCGAAAATTCCAAAAAGCGAAAACGCCCTTTTCCTTTCGATGCAATACAAACGCATCAATGTGCGTTCCGTGGAATTTCTCGTGAAAAAGTACAGCAAAACCGTAACGCCTTTAAAGAAAATCACGCCGCATAAGCTGCGCAGCACTTACGGCACGCGCCTTTATAACGAAACGGGCGATATTTATATCGTTGCCGACGTTCTCGGACACAAGGACGTGAACACTACCAAACGGCATTATGCCGCCATTACGCAGGAAAACCGCCGGCGCGTGGCAAGCGCTGTGAAATTACATTCCGATTTCCCCGCAGACGCGGAAAAAACGGACGATGAAACGCCCTCTAAAAAAGAATAACGACAATAAATTATATTACGTTAGACATAATAATATTGATATGACAGACATAGATAATACAGCCGCGCGACGGCAGAAATATCAGATCGAAACGGATTCCCCTATTCTCGAAAAAATTTATATCATGCAACCGATCACGGAAAATAATGAAAAAGAAGCGCGGGATCTTATAGAAGAAGCAAAATCTTTAATCGAAAGTGCAGGCGCGGCGGTTGCCGGCGTTACGGCGCAAAAATTGCGTTCGATATCCCCCGCCACGGTTTTCGGCTCGGGGAAACTTGCCGAAATTGCAGAAATTTTAAACGGCCTTGACGTTACAATACTTTTCAACGGCGATCTCACCCCTTCTCAAACGCAAAATATTTCATCCGCTTTAGGCGACAGAAAAGTGATTGATCGCACCACCTTAATCCTTGACATTTTCGCGAGAAACGCAAAAACGGCGGAAGGCAAATTGCAGGTGGAACTTGCGCAATTAAAATATCTTTATCCGCGGCTTAAAGGCAAAGGCGGCGCGCTTTCGCGGCTCGGCGGCGGCGTAGGCACGCGCGGTCCGGGCGAAACGAGACTGGAAACCGATCGAAGATATATTCGGGGCAGAATCGACTATCTGGAAAAGAGACTTGCCGAACTGGAAAAACGCAGACAATTACAAACGGAACGCCGCAAGAAAACGCAGACAAAAACGATCGCGCTTGTGGGATACACCAATGCGGGAAAATCTACGCTGCTCAATTATTTCTGCAACGAAAACGTATATGCCGAAAATCGGCTTTTTGCCACACTCGACGCCACGGCGCGCAAATTTACGATCGAAGGCGCGGATTATCTGCTTGTAGACACCGTCGGTTTTTTAAGAGATTTGCCACACCATTTAATCGACGCCTTCCGCTCTACTCTGGAAAGCGTTTTAAACGCCGATCTGGCGATTATCGTGTGCGACGCAACCGCCGATTTCGACGTACAATTAAAAACCACGCTCGACGTACTTCATTCGCTGAATTTTTCTTCGCCGTATCTTCTCGCGATCAATAAAAGCGAAACGCTCGACGAAAACGCGCGCGCCCTTTACCCCGCCGACTGCGTTTTTATTTCGGCAAAAACCGGCGCGGGAACAGACGAATTGAAACGGCGGATTTCCGAAGCGTTTAAGGAAAAATATATTGAATGTACGCTGCTTGTGCCTTACGCGCAGCTCAAAGATTATTCTAAGTTGAAAAACTATGCGGCGGAATGCAAATCAGAATACGCCGAAAACGGCGTGCATATCGCTTGCTCGATAGAAAAATCGCACATCGGCGCGTTCGAACGCTGGCTTACGCCGATAAAATAAAAACATTGTCGCAAACCGAAACTTTGCCGCACACGCTCGCCGAAGAAACGAAAAATTAAAAATCAAAATCGCAATGAAAAGTAAAAGGCGCAAATTTGTTTTTGCGCCTTAAATCATACAAAATCATACAAAAATTTCAAAAAATCAAATATAAAATTGTCCGAAAAAAAAATCAATTCCGCTTATTCAGATCGGCTTCGTAGTCCGCTTCGCTTGCGTAGATTTTATCAATTTTAATAGAAGCCACGTCCTGTATATCAAGGCATTTTCCGCAATTATCGCAAACCTTGTTCGGATCGAGATCGCACGTTTCACATTCAAGACACCCGATACAATCGCGATCGTACAACACGCATTTCACCGTATGCTCGCTTTCTTCGCCTTTGTTTACCGCCGTCTTTTTATTGTTATTTCTTGTATTCATAGTTTTTGCACCTCTTTCATTCGCCTTTTTTCGACATTATACCACAAAAAATTACAAAAATCAAGAAAATTCTTCAAACATTTGTTTGCAATTTCAAAAAAAATATGCTATAATATAAATGTAATAAAAAATAAGCAATTCGGGAGGGCTTCCCCATGCCGATGGATGAAAACAAACTCATAAAAATCATGGACTATATACGCCGCTTCACGGAAGAAAACGGTTACACGCCTTCCGTGCGCGAAATCGGCGCGCATTGCGATATCAAAAGCACCGCCACCGTGCATAGCTACATCGAACGCTTGCAGGAAAGAGGCTATCTCAACAAAGTAGATAATAAAAAGCGTGCCGTATCAATCGGGAAATCCGGCTCGGTGAATATTCCCCTGCTCGGCACGGTAACCGCCGGTCAACCCGTGTTCGCGTATGAAAATTACGAAGAATATTATTCTTTCCCGCTCGGCGAATTTCGCGGCGACGATTTATTCATGCTGCACGTGCAAGGCACTTCCATGATCAAAGCGGGCATCTGCGACGGCGATAAAATCATCGTGCGCCGCCAACAAACCTCTATCGACGGCGAAATCGTGGTGGCGTTGGTAGGCGATTCCGCCACGGTGAAACGCATTTACCACAGAAACGGCAAAATCATTCTTCACCCCGAAAACGACATTCTCGACGATTTCGTGTACGATCCCGAAGAAGTTGCCGTTCTCGGCAAAGTTGTGGGACTTATCCGCAACAATATCGCGTAACCATCGCTACCGCGCATCATCGCTAAATAGCGCATCAAGCCGCCCAACTTAAACACATTGATATATTTATATGCCCCGATTGCCGTAGAATGCAACCGGGGCAAAATTTTTCGTCTTTTCCGATAAAACTTATAAATTTTTCAGCGCGGCAACTTCGCGATCGCTCAGCGGGCGCACCGCCCCCCGGTCTAACCCGGACAAAGTAAGCGAGCCGATTTTCACGCGTTTTAAAAAGCTGACGTTTTTGCCGATCGCTTCAAACATGCGGCGGATTTCGCGGTTTCTGCCTTCCGTGATTGTAAGGTGAACTTTCGTGTATTCTTTATTTGTTTCCACGATGTGCGCCTTGCATTTATGCGTAAGCACGCCGTCCAGCTCAATCCCCGAGCGGATCGGGTTAAGATCTTTTTCCGTGAGAACGCCTTCGATTTTCGCAAGATAGGTTTTTTGCACTTCGCGGCTCGGATGCGTCAGCGCATACGCCAAATCGCCGTCATTCGTAAGAATGAGCAGCCCTTCCGTATCGTAATCGAGCCGCCCTACGGGGAACACCCGCCCGATGCCTTCGGGTAAGAGATCGGCAACGGTTTTCCGCCCGCGATCGTCGCTCATCGTACACACCACGCCTTTCGGTTTATTCATCACGTAATAAACAAGCGAAACTTCGCCCTGCGCGATCGGCGCGCCGTCCACTTCCACTTTATCGTTTTCGGAAATATCCGTGCCGAGTTCCGCCGTTTTTCCGTTCACCGTCACTCTGCCGCTTTTAATCATTTCGTCCGCGCCGCGACGGCTCGCCACGCCCTTTTCCGCCAAAAATTTATTGATGCGCATCTGTACACTTCCTCATTCGTTATTTTCGTTCTGTAAACTTGCCTATTCTATTTTATATAAATTTTCCGAAAAAAGCAAGCTATTTAAAAGGTAAATGCGCAACTGACCGCAAATTTCCCGTCCGTTTTTATCTTTCAACGGCGTATCGAACGCGATTGCCGTCTTTTTAATATGCTGTTTTTCCGCCGAAAGCAACGGATAACGCAAGTCTTTTTCCGTTTTCGCGGAAATTTTTCCCCTTTTCGTATCGAGCGGCACGGGACTTTCCGCCGCTTGCAACAACGAAAAATCGTAAGCCGAAAAGGCGTCATCCAAAAGCGTTTTCGATTGTCCGTAGGTATCGGAACAATTCAGCACCGTGCAGATCAAAGTCATTTCGCTTCGCTTTGCCGCCGATACAAGGCATCGCCCCGCCTGCTTCGTAAAGCCGGTTTTCACGCCGATCGCTCCGTCGTATTCCGCAAGCATTTTGTTTTTATTCGCCCAACGCTTCGGCTCGTACATGCGCGTACTCACGATTTTCGCAAACGTTTCGTTTTCGAGAGCCAAAGCCGTGATCATTGATAAATCCCGCGCCGTGGTGTAATGCCCTTTTTCGGGTAAGCCGTGCGGATTTTTAAAGCGCGTATTCAGCGCGCCCGCCCGCTTCGCCGTGTCGTTCATTTTTTCGGCGAATTTCTTCACGCCGCCCGAAACGCGCCAGGCAAGCGTTGCCGCGCAATCGTTTCCCGAACGCAGCATCAGTCCGTACAAAAGCTCGCGCGCCGTCGTTTCGTCGTTTTCTTTTAAATACACCGAAGAGCCTTCGATGCCGCAGCACGCCGCGGGAACACAAAATTTTTCGTCCAGCCGCGTTTCTCCGTCAGCTCGTCGAGTACGGTAAGCGCGGTGGCAATTTTCGTGGTGCTTGCCATCGGCAGTTTTGTTTCGCCGTCTTTTTCGAAAAGCACCCGCCGCGACGATAATTCGATCACACACGCCGCTTTCGCCTGCACGCACGCCGCATTTCCCGTTGCCGCGCTCGTCTCGGAATCCGCGCCGAAGCCTTCCGCGTTTACGCCGATTCCCCTGCCGTAAGAGAAAAACGAAAACGCGGTGATAATCGCGGCAAATAATACAAATCGCCGTTTTTTTCTCTTTTTCATAATGTTTTCAGCCATAACCGCCCGCTTTTTCAGCTTTCACGCTTTGCCGTAACGTTTCTGAGAATATCGCTTGCCTTTTCAATCAGGTTGTCGAGCGGCTCGTCGGAAAGGCGTACCACGCGGCAGGTTTGTCCGTCGTCGATGATAAACCCCATCGGCTTTACGCTCACCACCGATCCGCTGCCGCCCGCAAACGATTGATCGCCCGCTTCTTTAATGACTTTCACGTCGCCGTATTCGCCGCCGCCGGATAAATTGCCGAACGTCACTTTCGAAAACGGCACAATCTGCGCGCCGCTCGCCGTAAAAACGGGCGTGCCAAGCACGGTATCCGCGTCGGCAATGCCGCCGAGCGCGCGAAGCGAGCCTTCCGTCAGGCCGTCAATTTTTCCTTCTTCCATAATCCTTTCATCCTCCTTATCGCTACTTTGAATAAATATCTGATAAATAAAGCCAAAAGCACGCCGATCTGAAAATAAGCCGCGATTCGCACGGAAACCCGCAGCGCGTCGCCGTCCGTCAGGTACAGTTTCACGTCGCTTTTCTTCGTTTCGCCTTTCACGGCGAGATAGCCTTTCAGAAAGGCGCATGCAATGCCCGCGCCCGCGAAATAATCCGCGCCCGTTTCCGCCGCGGCTTCCAGCGAAATCAATCGGAACGAGCGGAAAATTTTAAACTTTTTC
>CALARO010000419.1 GCA_937888935.1 uncultured Clostridia bacterium | reverse complement strand
CACGGGAACGCCGCCGCAAAGCTTCACCGTTTCGGGATAAGTGAGCCAATAGGGCGCGGGGATAATCGCTTCGTCGCCTTCGCTTAAAAGCGCGAAGCACGCGTTGAATACCGATTGTTTCGCCCCGTTCGATACGATGATCTGCGAAGGCTCGTACTTTATGCCGTTTTCTTCTTCGAATTTGCGGCAGATCGCCTTTTTCAGCTGCGGCAGTCCCGCCGAAGGCGTATATTTCGTATGCCCTTCGTCCAGCGCGCGTTTCGCCGCCGCCACAATATGCGCGGGCGTGGGGAAATCCGGCTCGCCCGCGCCGAACGGCACTACGTCTTCCCCCGCCGCGATCATCGCCTTAGCCTTTGCCGTGATTGCCAGAGTAAGCGACGACGATACCTTTGAAATTCTTTCGGACAGTCTTGTTTTTTCCATGCGATTTGCCCTAATTTTCGGAAGCGAGCAGCATTTCTCTGTCCGCAATGGCAAGCGCCTGCACCATCTCGTCGAGATCGCCCGCCAGAAATTTTTCCATATCGTACACGCTGTACCCGATGCGGTGATCGGTGATACGCGACTGCGGATAATTGTACGTGCGTATCCGCTCGCTGCGATCGCCCGATCCTACGAGCGAACGCCGGTTTTCTTCGCGCTCTTTGCCCGCCTTGCCGCGATATAAATCAAACAATCGCGAACGCAGCACCTGAAACGCGCGCTCTTTGTTTTTCAGCTGCGAACGCTCGTCCTGACACGTAACCACGATGCCCGTGGGAAAGTGCGTGAGCCGCACCGCGCTCGCCACTTTATTCACGTTTTGTCCGCCCGCGCCGCCGGAATGGAAAATATCAATGCGCACGTCTTTATCGTTGATTTCCACTTCCACGTCTTCGGCTTCGGGCAGCACCGCCACGGTGGCGGTGGAAGTGTGAATCCGACCCTGCGTTTCCGTTTCCGGCACGCGCTGCACCCGATGCACGCCGCTTTCGTATTTCAAAAGCTTATACGCGCCCTTGCCCGTCACCTGATACACGGCTTCTTTCACGCCGCCGAGTTCGGTGGAAGAAATATCCACCGCTTCCATTTTCAATTTTTTGCGCGCGCAATAACCCGCGTACATACGGCAAAGCACCGCCGCGAAAAGCGCGGCTTCTTCGCCGCCCGCCCCCGCGCGGATTTCGAGTACGCAGCTCTTTTCGTCGTTCTCGTCTTTGGGCAGAAGCAGAATTTTTAACTGCTCTTTCAGCGCGGCGCACTTTTCCTTGCACGCGTACCCTTCGGAAAGCAGCAGATCTTTCATTTCTTTATCCGCTTCGTCTTCCGCCGCCGCGAACGCGCCCGTCATTTCCTTTTCCGCGGTGAGATATTTTTCGTAGGTTTCCGCCGTTTCTTCGAGATCGGCGCGCTCTTTCGAATACTTGCCGCACCGCTCGGGATCGGCGCACACTTCCGCTTTCGAAAGCTCGCCGTTTAAAAACTCAAACCGCTCTTTGATCTTATCTAATTTATCCGTCATATCCTTGCTCGTCTTCCCGTTTCCGTCGCCTTAAAATACGATTTTCACGTATCTGTCCACACCGAAATCGTCCTTTAAAATCATCGAATAATCGCAGTATTTAAAAAGCCGCGCCACCGCCTGCGCTTCGTCGATTCCCACTTCCAGCAAAAGCGAGCCGCCCTTTTCCATATACTTGCCCGCTTCGTTCGCGATACGGCGGTAGAAATCCAGCCCGTCCGCGCCGCCGTCCAACGCAAGGTGCGGTTCGTGATCTTTCACTTCGCGTTCGAGCGTGGGGATCACGTCCGTGGGAATGTACGGCGGGTTGGAAACGATTAAGTTGAATCGCCCGCGCACGCGCGAGAACAGATCGGACTGCACGAATTTCACGTCGGCCTTGCACTTTTCCGCGTTGCCTTTCGCCACTTCCAGCGCGCCTTCGGAAATATCGCACGCCGTCACCTGCAAGTTGAGATTTTTCTTGTCGCCTTCCTTTTTGAGCGCGATTGCGATCGCCCCGCTGCCCGTGCAAAGATCGAGAATTTTATCGCCGCTTTCCGCCGACGAGAGCGCGAGCCGCGTAAGTCCTTCCGTTTCGGGGCGCGGAATCAGAACGCGTTCGTCTACGTTCAGCTCGTAGCCGTAAAAATCGGTGTTGCCCACGATATACCAAAGCGGTCTGCCCGTTAAGCGTTCGTCCGCCATATCGAGAATTTCGCGCACCTGTTCGCTCTTTAAAAGCCGCTCTTCCGAAGCCACCGCGCTCTTTTGTATGCCGAGCGTCAGCGCGAAAATCCATTCCGCTTCTTCGCCGTCGATGTTCGCGCGCGCAAACCGCTTTTTCGTGGCGGCGAGCAGCTTGCTCATCTCCCCCGCCACCGCGAACGACGTTTCCGGCACGCTCGGGTCTTCGTCCATTAAAAGCACGCGGTTGAACGCCGCGATCGCACATTCGATCATGCCGTCTTCCGGATTGCGAGTCGTTAAAAGTTGCAGTAAAAGTCCCGGCGCTTTGAAAATCGTCATGATTTTGCTATCGGTTTTGGAAAGCGCGCGCAGAATTTCGTAGGAAACGCCCGCCACGATCGGCAGAAGAAGAAGCTTGAAGCAGAAGCGGATGATCGCGTCCGCTTTTTTGTTGCCCACGTACAGCCGGCCGCCGATCAGCGAATTGGCAAGCGAAAACACGAGAATACTCACGATCATCACGAGAAACAAAAACGTAGTGCCGCAGCGATCGTGCAGGCGCGAGCAGCCGCGCACGTTTTCTACGTTGAGTTCTAAGCCGCGCTCGTATGCCGTGATCGTTTTATGCTCTGCGCCGTGGCACATAAACACGCGCTTTAAAGACGGCACGAGCGAAATCAGCACCAAATACATGATGAAAATGCCGATGCGGATGCCGCCTTCGGCGAGATTGAATAAAATGCCGCCGTGTTCGGTGCGGCTCAGATTCGTAAGTCCGGTGAGCCATTGCGGCAACGCCACGAAAAGCGCGACGGCGAGAAGGATTCCGAGCAGCACGGAAATAAAGTTGAAAATGCCGCTTAAATCGATTTTATGCTTTTCGGCGAGCCATTTTTCGGCTTTGGAAGGCGTTTCGTCGTCTTCTTCGGCCACCGCCGCGCTGCGAAGAAGCACTTTATTGCCCACGACGAGCGAAGATACGAACGAAACCACGCCGCGAACGAGCGGCAGTCGCAAAAATCTGCTGCGTTTTTCGGGCGGAACAAGCCGCTCGCTTTCCACCTGAATTTTACCGCGCGGATCGCGCACGGCGGTTGCCATCGCGGTTTTGCCGCGCATCATCACGCCTTCGAGTACCGCCTGACCGCCGATATACGTCCGATTTGTCTTTTTTGTATGTTTTCCGTGTTTCAATTTCTGAAAATTCCCTTATTTTTAATGAAATAATACCGCCCGCGCACGAGAAGCCAACAAGACAAGGCGAGCGCGGATTTTGCGCCGCGAGTTTACTATGCGTAAATGAGCAAGCAAAAACGCAAGCTCAACACAGTATTGTGCCGCTTATCGGGCGCGCGCCCGATATAAAAAGCAAAGCAACGGCAATAGCAAAATAGGCTTTAAGGTGGTCCACCTTAAAGCCTAATTGCTCTCTTTCCTTACATACCGTATCTTTTTTTGAATTTATCGATACGTCCGCCGGTATCAACCAGTTTCTGCTTGCCCGTAAAGAAGGGGTGGCAACTGCTGCAAATATCCACTTTAAGAACGTCGCCCTCTTTCGTAGTTCCCGTCTTGAATGTGGCACCGCAGGCGCAGACAACCGTGACTTCGTGATATTTAGGATGAATATCGGATTTCATAATCTCTCACCTCGCTAAAAAGTGCTTTCCTGTATCAGATGCTTTTCAATTATAGCGTTTTTTCTTCGCTTCGTCAACTGTTTTTGCACGAATTTGCGAAAAATAGTTGCAAATTTCGCTTAAATAAGCTATACTATCAATATGCGGGCGTATTTTTTCCCGCAAAATCAGGTATTCTTATGAAAATTTGGCAATTACTTTCCCCCAAAAATTTAATCCGCGCCGATCGCGAAACGCCCCCGCCCGCCCCGGGCTTCGCCAAAGTGAAAATCACCCGCGCCCTTTTATCCGAAGCCGACGCGGCGGTGTATTCCGGTGCGCAGAAAGCGAAATACCCCGTCGTTCCCGGCAGATACGCCGTGGGGCAGGTGGTGGAAACGGGCGAAGACGCCTATTTCAATAAGGGCGATCGCGTGTACCTTGCGGACTGCATCGAAAACGAAGAAACCGAAAGCGGCGTGGACATTGCGGGAGAATCCCGCGACGGCTACTACCGCGATTTCGCCTACGTTTCCGCGCAGAACGCTTTCGTGCTTCCCCCTTCCGTTTCGGACGACGCCGCGTTTTTGATCGACGCCGTTGCCACCGCCGAAAAAATCGTGGACGAAACGGGCGCGGACGTGGGCAGGCACGTGCTTGTGGTGGGCGGCGGTTTGTACGCCAACGTGCTTTGCCAGATTCTCATCTGGCACAGAGTAGTGCCGATTCTTGCGGACAACAATCCCGAACGGCTTGCGCTCGCCAAAAAATGCGGCATTTACTACACTTTCCCCTACGACGATACGCTGAAAGAAAATCTCTTACGCATTACGGGCGGCATGCTTGCGGACGCGGCGGTGTACTTCGCGTTTTCGAATAAGAGCGAGCCTTCGCGCGTGTTTTCGCTTACGCGGCGCGGCGCAACGGCGGTGTTCTGCGCGCGCACCGATAAGAGCCTTTCCGTCAACCTTGAAAACGCGATGAGAAACGACGTTTCGGTGAAGTGCGTTTCGGACAACCGCGATTACGTTTCGGGCGCGATCAACGTGCTTTTGAATAAGGCGGTGAATTATTCGGAATTTTCGTTTAAACTTTCTTCGGAAGAAGCGTTGCCCGCCGCGCTTGAAAAGTTTTCCGCGGGCGATACGTCGGTGCTGAACGAAGAATTTAATATTTTCAAGTTCATCTTCTGATATTTTGCATTCTTTTTGTGCGATGCTTTGTCATACTTACGTTTTTGCTTGGTCATTTACGATTTGTAAATTCCCTGCGCAAAAGCCGCGTATTTCTCGCCTCGCGCAAAAATCTCTGCAAAAAACATTATACTGCATTAAGGAATAACCATTATGTCTGAAAAAATTTATGCGATTGCTTCCGATATTCACGGCTCGGCGAAGTGGTGCGAAAAGTTTCTTGCCGCCGCCCAAAACGCGGGCGCGGAAAAGCTGCTGCTGCTCGGCGATCTTCTCTATCACGGTCCGCGCAACGATCTGCCCGAAGAGTACGATACGAAGCGCGTGGTAAAGCTGCTTTCCGCCGTGAAAGAAAAAATCGTGTGCGTGCGCGGAAATTGCGATGCGGAAGTGGATCAGATGGTGCTGCCGTTCCCCTGCCTTGCCGATTACGCGCTGTTTCCCTACGTTTATTGCGGGGGCGGCGATTGCGGCAAGGGCGGCGCGTGCAATAAGGACGGCGAAAAGTTTGCGAATTTGTTTTTAACGCACGGGCATTTGTATTCGGCGGAAAACCCGCCGCTTTTAAACGCCGGCGACGTGCTTTTCAACGGGCATTTTCACGTGCCGTGCCACAAAAAGCTTGAAAACGGCGCGTATTATTTAAATTGCGGTTCTGTATCGCTGCCGAAAGAAAACTCGCCCCATTCGTTCGTGCTTTTGCAGGGTGGAAAATTCACCTGGGTGGATCTTTCCACGGGCAAGCCGTTCGATGAATTTTCGCTGTAAATTTTATAACGTTCCCCTATCGGGTTTTTGAAATTTTTCCCGCCGTATCGGTTTACGGCGGGAATTTTTTATATTTTTATTTATGCGGCTTGGCGCAAATGCCCGAAAACGCAAGCGACGAAATACGACGGCGAACGGGAAAAAACGACAGGCGAAAAAAGTCGTATGCGCTTTCGGTCACACGCGCAGCGTGTTTCGTAACGCGGGCATCGCCCGTTTCGTAACGGATTGGGGCGTTAGCGTTTGAAATTTTGCTAACTGCCTTGGGCGCATTAGCGCGTTTTTTCGTGTTGTTGCAAACAAGTTACACCCCTCATTCGTCGCCGTTCGGCGACACTTTCCCCCCGGGGGGAAAGCTAAAAATCAATGCCTAATATCGAGGCTTCCCCTTAGGGGGCTTTTCTCGCCGTGTTTGCCGCTCTACGGCAAACACGTCGGCTTGCTCTGCCCGCAGGGCGGTGATGAGGGGCGTAGCCCATTTTTGATTTTTTAAATATTTTTGATAAAAAATTTTTGAAAATCAAGGGGCGCAACTTGTTTTCTCTTACTTATTCGATTTTCTTCTGTTATGCTCCCTGCAAAGCATCTGGCAATTTTCCGCGCAGGTTCTGCCGCCTTCGCACCACGGCGTGATATGATCCGCTTCCATTTCTTCAATTTCGTAATGCGTTTTCTCTCTGCGTTCCGCCGCGCACATCGGGCAGATTCCCCCTTGCCGCTCGTATGCCTGCCGCTTCTCGTTTTCCGTAAACGCGCGGATATTTAAAAATTTTTCGTTCCCCGAAAGCAAATATTCGTACACCCCCGATCGCTTCGTTACGTCGTCGTCCTGCATCAGCGCGGCGATTTTTCTTTCAAGCTCTTGCGGATCGTACGATTTTTCACCGTACGTATTGTATAATAACCCCCACGCAAGCCCCTTCATTTCCTTGCGGTACTTCGGAAAAATCGTCTGCACCCACGCGATCACGCATTGAAAATACTGCCACAGCGGCGCGGCGTGCGTATCGTGCTGATGGCGCGACATATATTCTTCGATTTTTATATTTTCCCTTGCCGAAATCCACGAAAGCGCGGTTTCTAAATAGTCCTGACGGTTGACTTCGCCGCTTAAATATTTATTCGCAAGCAGATACGCCACGCACCCGTTTTTCGAAAAATACCGCTTCGCGTCCGTCAGCCATTCGCCCGTGTACACCGCGTTTCTCAGTTCCTGTTCTTTCAGCTGCACCCCCGCGATATTGATAATTTTAAACCAGTCGAGTTTCTCTTTATCGTTGCCGCGGCACACGTACACCATCAGCGGATAATCGAGAATTTCGTTTTTTTCCGTTTCCGTCAGGTTGTGAAACGCCCTGCTCTCTATCGAAAAATCGCCGTTTACGTACTGGCAGATACTCACCGTGCGTTGCTGACCGTCTAAAAGCTCGAAATTGCCGCGCTCGTCTTCCGCCCAATACATCACGTTTAACGGAAACCCTTTCACGATCGTTTCGATCACGGCGTTGCGCTGTTTTTCTTTGTAGACAAACTCGCGCTGAAACGCGGGGCGGATATTCAGCCTGCCGCCGTAGCCCACAACCCCGTTTTCGTTGCTGTCTTCGTAGCCGTTCACCACTTCCCGCACCGTTACTCTGTGTAATTCGATTTGCATTTATTTTTTCCTCCTGATTAAAATTCTACTATATGGTACAACAGGCATATCGCCTTTCATATAATACAAATCGCCGGCGGCAGAATGTCCTTTCATTTTCGCCTTATGCTCTTTGGGTATGCCTTTTATACCTATGCTTTGCCCTAAATATCCGCTTCCAAGTCCGATTATTTCAAACTGTTCGGGATTATATTTATCTAAAAAAGTTATCGGCACACCCATTACGCCGTCATAATCATAAGGAATATCGGTAGCTTTATTAACATTTATCGCATCATAATTGCAGAATTTAGGATATTCTTCGGACATGTACTTCTTATATAAAGGCATTATTTCGTGCCGCTTTGGTGTATCTAAATTAGTAAGCCAACGACAAAGCCCGTTTACTTGTTTTGTAATTTTTCCGTTACCGTCAATAAATTCATTAGGCGATTCATAACCTATCCACAATTTATTTTCTTTAATCAACGGAAAAATTTCTTTATAGGCAAAGGCATTTTTATTGCATATTATCAAAAATTTTTTATTATATTCAATAAGTTGCGCCGCGTATTCGCGGAACAACGAAAACGGCGGGTTTGTTACCACGATATCGGCTTGTATTAATAATTCGACACATTCTTCACTTCTAAAATCGCCGCTTTTCAGTTTTGCGCGGGTGTTGTGCTTGTTTTTCAGCAGATATTCTACGTCCGCAAGGTCGATTGCCCCGTCGCCGTTTTCGTCGGTTACTTCCGTTATCTCTATTTTATACGGGCGTTTATCGGGAAACAAAGAAAGTTGCTCGCCCACCACGGGCGAAGAATCGTAACACGTGGCAATCAGCTTTTTCAACCCCAGAAAGTTGAAATTCATTGCGAAATATTTGAAGAAGTTGCTTTCGTAAGGATCGTCGCAGTTGCAAAACACCGTTTTGCCCTTGAAATAAGCTTTATAATGCGAAAGTTCTTTTTCTATATCCGCAAGTTGTGTGTAAAACTCGTCGTTTTTCTCTGCCCGTGCTTTTCTCAAATTGTCGCTTTTTGCCATTTTCGGTGTTCCTTTGTAAAAAATAGTCGCACCGTTTTTAATAAAAAAAGTGCGCCAACCGAAGTCAACGCACATAAAACGCAAACTCCGCTTGTCGCCAAACAAAACTGAAAGAAATGAGCAATTACTCCCACTTCGGAATTTGCATTTTTAACAAATTGCTACAATGGGAGTATC
>CALARO010000418.1 GCA_937888935.1 uncultured Clostridia bacterium | reverse complement strand
CGGGGGGGAAGCCTTGACAACATGCGCCGCCTATACGATAAGCATTGCCATGTAAGAACGGAAGCGGAAGCCTGCTTTTAGAAACAAGCAGTTCGAGGCGCGGCGAAGGCGCATACCGTAAGTATGTAACTGAGCCGCAACAAAGAAATGCGCCGTTTATAAAAACAGGCACGCGTCGCCGAAGCTGAAAAAGCGATACCTATGTTCCACCGCGTATTTATACACGTTTAATATCTCTTCTCTGCCCGTAAGGCATGCCACAAGCATGATCAGCGTGCTTTCCGGTAAGTGAAAATTCGTGATCAGTCCGTCTACACACTTCATTTTATACGGCGGGTACAAAAAGATTTCCGTATTGCCTTTCTGCGCGCGGACGTATCCGTTTTCGTCCGCCACGCTTTCGAGCGTGCGCACCGAAGTTGTGCCTACGGCGATCACCCTTCTGCCTTCTCTCTTCGCGCGGTTGATCTTTTCCGCCGCTTCTTCCGAAATTTCGTAGTACTCGGAATGCATTTTGTGATCGGTGATGATCTCTTCGGACACGGGGCGGAACGTGCCTAACCCCACGTGCAGCAACACTTCCACGATTTCCACGCCCATATTGCGGATTTTTTCCATCAGCTCTTTCGTGAAATGCAACCCCGCCGTGGGCGCAGCCGCCGAGCCGTCCACCCTGGAATACACCGTATTGTACCGCGTTTTATCTTTGAGTTTTTCGTGGATATACGGCGGCAGGGGCATTGTGCCTACGCGGCTTAACACGTCTTCGAATACCCCTTCATAGGAAAATTCCACGATACGCTCGCCCGTTTCGGTGACGTCTTTTACCGTGAGCGAAAGCTCGGGCGAAACGATCATTTTCGCGCCGATTTTTCCTTTTTTTCCCGGGCGCATCAGCACTTCCCACGTGCGCGTATCGTACCTTTTTAAAAGCAGCACTTCTACGTTGCCGCCGTGTTCCGTTTTCGCGTAAATGCGCGCGGGAATCACTTTGGTATCGTTTACCACAAGCACGTCGCCGGGGCGCAGATACTCGGGCAGATCGCGGAAAATTTTATCTTCGATCGTTTTATTTTGCAGCGAATACGCGAGCAGGCGCGAAGAATCGCGCGGCTCGGCAGGCGTTTGCGCGATCAGCTCTTCCGGCAGATCGTAGTAAAAATCGCTCTTTTTATATACCGTGTTTTCTTCCATTTTCAGTTACCTGTTTTGTTGCTTATTGCTTGCCGTTTGCCGTTTCGTTACTCTTCCAAATCGTCGAACAAAGACAGCTGCGGCTTCTGCTTTTCGGCGATTTTTCTGCCGAGATGTTCGTAAGCCGCTTTCAGGCAGATTCTGCCGCGCGGCGTGCGCGCGATAAAGCCG
>CALARO010000417.1 GCA_937888935.1 uncultured Clostridia bacterium | reverse complement strand
ACGAGGCGGTCTTGAAAACCGTTTGGGTGCAAGCCCACGGGGGTTCGAATCCCTCTGCCTCCGCCAAGTGAAACTCGTTTGAACTTTTGAGGTTCAAGCGAGTTTTTCTCGTTTTTGGCGGTTGTTCTGCTCTTTTTTTCAATTTTTTCGCCTATACCGGCAAGCAAATCGTCGGTATCCTTTCTTGTTATCACCGCCGGGTGATTTCGGTGTTATAGAAAATCAGAATCCTACTCAAGATAAATTATTAATTACCCGCACAAAAAAACTCGCTCGGATTTTTAAATTCAAGCGAGTTTTTTCGTTTTTTACTTACGTTTTTTCGCACGCAAAGCTATGCCCGGATTTCGGCTTTGCTGCCGCCTGCGGGCAATTTTGTAACCACGATTTGTTTATCAATTTTCTCTTTCAATTCCCCTACGTGCGAAATTATCCCCACGAGTCGTTCCCCTTCCGAAAGCGAAGAAAGCGCCTTCATCGCCTGCGCAAGCGATTCTTCGTCGAGCGAGCCGAAGCCTTCGTCCACAAACATGGTATCGAGCTTAATTCCGCCCGCCGACGACTGAATTTCATCGGAAAGCCCGAGCGCGAGCGACAGCGAGGCTTTGAACGCTTCGCCGCCCGAAAGCGTTTTTACGCTGCGTTTGTCGCGGCCGTTATAATGGTCGATCACGCTTAAGTCAAGTCCGCTCTGGCTCTTGTTGTTTTCCGCCTTTGTGCTACGCGTCAATTCGTACTGCCCGCCCGACATCACCATAAATCTGACGTTCGCGCGCTCGATGATCCGATCGAAATAATGCGCCTGCACATACGTTTCGAGCATGACTTTTTCTTTGCCGCTCAGCGTGCCGTTCGCCGTATCGGAAAGATTTTTCACGAAACGCCACCGTTTTTCGATTTTCTCGGAATCGCCGCTCTTTTCGGCGATGTTTTTATACGCGTTTTGGTTTGAACTCAGCCTTGCGGACACCTTTTTCGACCGCTCGCCCCACGCATTTTTATTCTGCAACAGCTCTTCGCGGCGGCTTTTTTCTGCTTCTTCGTTGATCGCCGCGCCGCCCGCGGCGTTTTTCTTCGCCATTTCGATCGCCGCTTTATATCCGGCGATTTTCGTATCGCTTGCCCGCCGCGCATTTTCCGCCGCCCGGATCGCGTTTTCTATTTCCGCTTTTTCCTTTGCCGCGGCTTCGATTTCCGCGCGCGCTTCCTTTTCCGAAGCGAATTTCAGCGCGCCGTTCAATTCGTTCGCCCGCAACCGATTTTCTTCGAGCGACGCGGCGTTCTGCGCAGCCTGCACCCTGATTTTTTCGATTTCGCCCCGATAATTCTGCAAATTTCTTTCGTCTTTTTCGATCTGCTCTTCCGCGGCGTTTTTCTGTTTGATTTTCTCTTGCGCGGCGGCTATCCGCACGGAGATTTCCCGCAATTTTTCGCCGTTTTCCGCGATCGCCGTTTTCAGAGCGGGCGCGATTTTTTCGAACTCTTCCACGCCCAAAATCTGCTTCGCTTTTGCTTCCGCCGCCGCCATTTGCACGACGGAAACCGCTTTTTTCTTGCCCGCTTCTGCGCTTGCTTCGTTTGCCGCTTGTTCGGCGGCTTCCCGCTCGTTTTTCAATCGGTCGAGCTGCTCTTTGGTGGGCGCGGCTTGCGATTTACACGCTTTTTTCGGGTGATTTACCGCGCCGCATACGGGGCATGGCTGCCCTTCTTGCAACGTTTCCGCCAAAATGCCCGCCTGCTCGCTTAAATACGCCGCGTATACTTCGTCGTACTGCCGTTTTTTAGCTTCGGCCATCGAATATTTGTTTTTAAAATCCGTCTGCAAACGCGTTAAATCGCACTCTACCCCCCTGATTTCTTCCAACGCGCCCTGCAAATTTTTTAGTTCTTTACTTCTTTCTTCCGCCGCGTTTCTCGCCGCGTCCGCTTCCGCCTTTTCCGCTGCGGCGTTCTGCAAGGCTTTCAACGCTTCCTTTTTGCTTTGCAGATCTTCTTCAAGGCTCTGCACGCATTTTTCGCCCTTTTCAAGCCGTTCTTTGCCCTTTTCGATGGCTTCGGAAAGTTCGGCGCACTTTTTCGCCGCGTTTTCGCGTTCGAGATAGCGCGGCAATTCCGCGTTCAGCCGCGCCGCGATATTTCCGTACTCTTCCGCTTCGCCTGCGCGTTTTTTCGCCGTTTCTTCCGCCGCGACAAGCGCGATATTTTTTTCGCTTTCCGCCGCGAGATTTTCGCTCGCTTCTTTCAACGCGAGTTCCGATTTCCGCCGCTCATCCGCCTGCGTAAGCCGCTTTGCGATTTCGAGAAGTTCATTATCGGCGACGGCGATTTTTTCGGCAAGCGACTTTTCCGCCGCTTCGTCGTCGCGGTTCATGTTTTCAAGCAGCGAAAGCGTTTCCGATACGGGCGCGCCGTCCGTTTTCGCCCGTTCGAGACTGCCCGCAAGCACGCTCTGCTCGTCGCACAAAATCCCGTCTACATACTGCCGGATACTGTTTTTCGCTTCCCGATAGGCATTTTCCAGCCCGTCCGCTTCGGCTTTCAGCCGCCGTTGCAGCGTGAAAAATCCCTGCGTATTGAAAAGTTTCTGAAAAATTTTCTTGCGCTCGTCGGTGGAAGCGAGCAACAGCTTTAAAAAATCGCCCTGCGCGATCATTGCGATCTGCGAAAACTGCGTGCGGTCGATCCCCATGATTTCCGCGATCGCCTTGTCCGCTTCTTTCACTTTCGTGATCACGCGCCCGTCCGGATAAATCAGCTCGGCGTTCGCCTTTTCGTCGGTAGTGCCTTCGCCGCGCGATTTTTTGCGCTCGTATTCGGGGTTGCGGCGGATTGTGTACGTTTCGCCGCGGTACTCGAAAACAAGTTCCACGAACGTGGGCGTTTCCGCTTCGGCATACTTCGAACGGAACATGCCCGTTTCGCGGTTGTCGCCGCTCGGCTGCCCGTACAATGCGAACGCGATCGCGTCGAAAATCGTGGTTTTGCCCGCGCCCGTATCGCCCGTGATCAGATACAACCCGCCCTTGCCGAGCTTATCGAGTTCCAGCACCGTTTCGCCCGCATACGGGCCGAATGCGGACAACGTTAATTTAATCGGTCTCATATCGCGTCCCCCTCTTTTTCGATGAGTTTTTCCACGAACGCCCGCTGTTCTTCATCCATCGGCGCGCCGTTCTGCTTTTCGTAAAATTCGGCGAAGAGATCGAGCGGCGTTTTTCTTTCCGTTTCCGCCGCCGCGCCGAGATCCGTGCGGGCGCGCGTACGCGCGTTATCGTAAGAAAGCGTCATTAAATTGCGGTAGATCACCCGAAGCTTTGCCATCGCGTCCGGCACGTCGGTTTCGTCGGTGAGCGTAATGTGCATATAATCGCTGCGATACGTGGTGTTTTCGTAGAAATTCTTGCTTGCGATTTCTTCGTATGTACCCTTGATTTCGCGCATATCGCGCTCGGGCGTAAGCGGCACGGTGCGGATTTCGAGCGCGCCCTTTTCTTTGAGTTCCGCCACGGTGACGGACTTTTGCTGCTTTGCTTCGGAAAACGAATATTTCAGCGGCGTGCCGCAATACCTTACGCGCGGCGAGAGAATATTCTGCGCGCCGTGGATATGCCCGAGCGCAACGTAATCGAACGCGTCGAACACGGAAAGATCTACGTTGTCTGCGCCGCCCACCGAAATTTCTTCGGAATCGCAACGCGCCGCGCCCGTGACGAATTGGTGCGTGACAAGCACGTTTCTTTCCGCTTCGTTCACCGCCATTTTCGAAATCGCCACGCGCACGGCGTCGGTGTAAGATTCGATCTGCTCGTCGGGAAAAAAGCGGCGCACGTTCGCGGGTTTCACGAAAGGAAGCATAAAAATATTCACTTTGCCGTACTCGTCGGTAAGCGAAAGCGGGCGCACGCCGCCGCCGTAAGCGGGCGAAATGTGAATACCGCTCGCGTCGATCAGGCGATTGCAAAAAGCGAGCCGCTCTGGCGAATCGTGATTGCCGCCGATGACGTACACGGGCAGCTTGCGCGCCGCGAGCTTCACAAGAAAATCATCGAAAAGTTCCACCGCTTCCACGGGCGGCACGGATTTATCGTACACGTCGCCCGCGATCAGCACGGCGTTCGGGCGTTCGTCGTCGGCGATTTTTAAAATCTGCGCGAGAACGGCTTTCTGATCGGCAAGCATCGGAAATTCGTTCACGCGCTTGCCGAGATGCAAATCGGATAAATGCAAAAATTTCATTTTTCGGTTTTCCTTTTCGATTTTCCTTTTCGGCGTTTCGGGCTGATTAGCCGAATGAAAACAAGCTTGTTTTCATTCGGCTAACGCACGATAATCAATTTTTCTTTGGCGCGCGTGACGGCGGTGTACAGCCATCGCCGCCGCTCTTCGCCGAACACGTAAGATTCGTCGAACACGATGGCATAATTAAATTCCGAGCCTTGCGCTTTGTGGCAGGTGATCGCGTAGGCAAATTCGAAGCGGCACACCGGCTCGTCGCGCACGATTTTCTTCTTCGCAAGCGCGCGGAAATCCGCTTCGTGGGCAAACGTGCCGTCGGAAAATTCCATCGCCCGATCGCCGTAGAAATAGCGGTAATCGCCGCTCCTGAAAATGCCGGCGTCGAACGGCACGCGCACGCTGCCCGCCAGGAAATCGGGGAAAAAGTCCATCGAAGCAAGCCCCTTGCCTTCGCGCCGCACGTTTTTCGCGTACCCGATCACGCCGTTCACGAGAAAAAATTTGTTGCCGGGATCGAGCGGTTTTTCCCAGTCGTTCAGCGTGCAGACGAGCTTTTCGCCGTCTTCGGGAAGCGTGGTATCATGCTCTTTATAGGCGCGGATTTCTTCGTTCAGGGCGTTTCGCGTAGCGTTTCTGCCGCAGATCACCTGATCGGCGGAAAGCAGAAATTTCGCGCGTTTTTCGCCCGTAAATTCCGAGCGCGGCACGATTAAAACCTTGCCGCCGTAGTTGCCGTAGGGCAGGTATTTCCCTTCGCGCGCGGCTTGCGCCACCGCTAAAATCGGATTATCCGCCGCCTGCCGCACGATTTCCGTAAGAGAATAATCCACACGCGACATCACGATATTTTCGCCGCGCACGGGCGGCAGCTGCGCCTTGTCGCCGCAGAAAAGACACTTCACGCCGAACGCAAGAATGTCGTTTAAAAGCGTTTCGTCCACCATCGAAGCTTCGTCCACCACGATGAGTTTGATTTTTTCGTCGATTTTTTCGCGGCGCACGAAGCGCGGACGATCGGGGCGGATGATTTCGCCGTTTTCGTCCACGTCGAAATTGTCTTCGTCCAGCATGTAGATGAGCGAATGTACCGTGCCGGCGGGCGTGCCGTTTCTTACAAGCACCGCCGCCGCTTTGCCCGTGGGCGCAACGAACACCGCTTCTTCGCCCGGCTGCAATTTCAGGGCGCATCTCACCGCGTGCGCGATTAAAAACGTTTTGCCCGTGCCGGCGTAGCCGGAAAGCACGAAAATCTGCCGCGCTTCGTTGAAAAACCATTGTGAAATCGCTTCTTCCGCTTCGCGCTGACCATCCGTCAGCCGCCATACGTGCGTTTCTTCTTCCGCGCGTTCCGCCGTT
The DNA here is from genome assembly GCA_937888935.1 of uncultured Clostridia bacterium. Classification (GTDB taxonomy): domain Bacteria; phylum Bacillota; class Clostridia; order Christensenellales; family Borkfalkiaceae; genus Scatosoma. Next base: position 917 of record CALARO010000417.1, on the reverse strand, counting down.
AATGCCTGCCCGGTTTTTTCCGTTTTTTTCGTTGTTTTGCGGGCGGCAACGCGCCGCACGATCGTATCGGACATTGCCTGCCCCCTTTCTATTTTTTGTTACGGATATATTATAACATATCAAAAAGGAAAAATCAAGAAAAAGACGAACGTTTGTTTTGCAAATTTACAAAAAAACAAACCCCGCGCAGAATTGCGCAGAGCTTGCCTTTAAAATCTTTAAATATTTTTCAGCATAGAAACGGCGTCGGAAATCGTCTTTTCGTATGCCTGCATGCCATACTTATCCACTTCGGCTTTGTTCTTCTCGCCGTGTGTCAGGCAGCCCGCGCCGCCGATACACCCGCCTACGCACGCCATGCCTTCGATAAAGTTGGCGTCAAGCAGGTTTTTGCTCTTTTTCAAAAGCGCGATCTTGCACGCTTCGATGCCGTCGCACGCGCACGCTTTTAAGGTGAAATCGGTGAGATTCTGCTCTTTCAAACCCTGCGCCACCGCATCCGAAAGACCGCCGCTGCGGGCAAAAATTCTGCCGAAATACGAAGCGTTATCCAAAACGCCTTCGGAAAGCGTAGTGATGTCGATATCGCGGCTATCGAACAACGCCTGCAATTCTTCGAACGTCATCGCCGCGTCTACGTATTCCTTCACGCCGTCTTTCTGCACTTCGGCTTTCTTCGCGGTGCAAGGGCCGATAAACACCACTTTGCACGGCGATTCGTGTTCTTTGATATACTTCGAAATCGCCGCCATGGGCGAAGGATTATGCGATACGAACGGCAAAAGCTGCGGGAAGTTCTTTTCGATATACATCACAAACGCAGGGCAGCAGCTGCTCGTTAAAAATCCCTTTTCGGCAAGTTCTTTCGATTCCGCCTGAGCCACCATATCCGCGCCGAGCGCGGCTTCGATCACCGT
>CALARO010000416.1 GCA_937888935.1 uncultured Clostridia bacterium | reverse complement strand
CATTTACCCATGCAATCGCCCACGATACGGGCGCACTTTTTATGCGGCTTATCGGGCGTTAAACCCATTTCGTTCATCGTGTACAAAATACGCCGCTGCACAGGCTTCAAACCGTCTTCCACGCGCGGCAAAGCGCGATCGAGAATAACGAATTCCGCATACGGCAGCATGGAAGAATGAAGCACTTTTTCGAGCGGTTCTACGAAAAGCTGCCCTTTCGGTTCGATTTTTTCGGGTTCTTTCTTGCTCGTTTTAGCCATTGATCGCGCCCTCCTTATGATCTATTTTATCCATAAATTCATCGCGTTTATTGAAGTTCGCGTACTTGGCGAGAAATTCTTTTCTGCCTTCTACCTTATCGCCCATCAGCGTGGTGATCATGCGCTCTGCTTTCGCCGCGTCTTCGATCGTAACCTGCGTTAAGTTCCGCGTGGCGGGGTTCATCGTGGTATCCCAAAGCTGTTCCGCGCTCATTTCGCCGAGACCTTTATAGCGTTGCAGCTGATACCCCTTGCCCACTTTCGCGATTTTTTCGGCAAGTTCTTTATCGTCGTAGGCGTATTCCACTTTGTCTCCCTTATACACCTTGTAAAGCGGCGGCATACCGATATACACATGCCCCGCGTTTACGAGATCGCGCATGTAGCGGAAGAAAAACGTGAGCAGAATACAGCGGATATGCATGCCGTCCTGATCGGCATCGGAAAGGATAATCACTTTGTGATAATTGATTTTATCGAGATTGAAGCCGGGGTTGATGCCGTCGATCCCCGCGCCGATCGCGCCGATGATCGTTTTGATTTCTTCGTTTTCGAGAATCTGACTCAGCCGCTTTTTTTCTACGTTGAGCGGCTTGCCGCGAAGCGGCAGAATGGACTGAAACTGACGTATTCTCGCCTGCTTCGCCGTGCCGCCGGCGGAATCGCCTTCCACGATAAACATTTCGTTGAGTTCGGGCTTTTTGCCCGAGCAGGAAGCGAGTTTGCCGATGAGCGTTAAGCCGTCGATACTGTTTTTCGCGCGGGCGTTATCTTTCGCCTGCTTCGCCGCAAGGCGTACTTTCGCCGCGCCCTGCGCCTTTTTAATGATCTCTTCAAACGTCTTTTTCGCGCCGCGCGTATTCGCAAACTCTTTGAATCCTTCGATCACCGCCGCTTCCACCGCGGGGCGCGCTTCGGTGTTGCCGAGCTTGGTTTTCGTCTGCCCTTCGAATTGCACTTCGCGCATTTTTACGGACAAAACCGCCGTCAACCCTTCGCGGAAATCGTCGCCCTGGAAATTCGCGTCCTTTTCCTTTAAGAAGCCGTTGTTTCGCGCGTAATCGTTGAACGCCTTGGCGATGCCCGAACGGAAACCCGCTTCGTGATAGCCGCCTTCGGGCGTGGGAATATTGTTTACGAACGAGAAAATACTCTCGGTGTATTCGGTGGTGTGCTGCACGGCGAATTCGATGCTGATATCGTTCTTCACCGTTTTATAATACACGGGCGTGGGGTACAGCTTTTTCTTCTCTTCGTTTAAGCTGCGCACGAAATCGCTGATGCCGCCGTCGTACTTGAATACCACGCTGTACGGCTCGTTTTCAAGCTGCGCCTCGTCTACCGCGCCGAACAAATCGTGCGGGGTATAGGCAGAACGATCGTAAGTTTCCGCGCCTTCTTCCCCGCTGTTTTCGCCGTTTTCGCCCGCGTTTTCCGCGTTCTCGCCGTCTTCGTTTTCCGTATCGTCCGCTTCGAGATTGCCGCGCATGCGCTTCGCGTCCGCCATCGTGATCCGCTCGTCCGTGAGCGTGATTTCAAGTCCGCGATTTAAAAACGCAAGCTCGTTTAAGCGTTCTTCCACCGTGTCGAGATCGAAATTCGTTTCGGAAAACACGGCGGGATCGGGCTTAAAACGCACCGTAGTGCCGGTGAGTTTGGTGCGAACGCCCGTGTTTTCAAGGGGGGCGTCGGGGATACCCGATTCGTATTTTTTCTTGCGCGCGTTGTAGAACGAGCGGAAGCTCATTTTATACACCGTGCCGTGCCTTACTTCCACTTGCAGCCATTCGGAAAGCGCGTTGGTAACCGACGCGCCCACGCCGTGCAAACCGCCCGAATACTGATAGTTGCCCTGCCCGAATTTGCCGCCCGCGTGAAGCTTCGTGAATACGAGCTGCACGCCCGAAACCTTTTCTTTGGGGTGAATATCGGTGGGAATTCCCCTGCCGTTATCTTCCACGGACGCGCTGCCGTCTTTATACAGCACAACTTTGATCTTATTCGCGTAGCCGTTCGCCGCTTCGTCGATGGCGTTATCCACGATTTCCCAAAGGATATGGTGAAGTCCTTTTACGCCCGTAGAGCCGATGTACATGCCGGGGCGCATACGCACCGCGTCAAGCCCTTCGAGTACTTCGAGATTTTTCGCGCTGTAAGAATTTTTGTCCTGTTTTTCTTCTTTTTCGTTTTCTGCCATTTCGTTTCTCACATTCCTCGTCGCGTGATTTTCCGCCCCCTGCAAGAGAGCGGAATGGATGAATAATTTATATTATAACATATTTTTTTGTTTTTTTCAACCGTTTTAAACAAATTTTTCCTGCCAAAACGCCGCCTTTATGTTGTAAAATTAAATTGCACAAGCGAAAGTGGCAAAACAAAGCTTGTGCG
>CALARO010000415.1 GCA_937888935.1 uncultured Clostridia bacterium | reverse complement strand
AGTACGCAAGTCCCGCTTTTTCCCGCACTTCCTGAAACAGTCGCGAACTCATTCCGCCGCCGAAAATGCCGCAGAACGTCTGAAGCGCGTCGCTTAAAGGATCGTCGCGCCGCAGAGAAGGAAACCCCGCCGCAATGTGCGTCTGCTCGATTTTTTTCGCCTTTTTCACCGTCTTGCAGCCAAACGCCGTATCGCGCTTCGGCGCGGCAACGTTCCCGCGCTTCAATGCGGCGAAATACTTGTCCGTCAAAGCTTCGGCAAGCGCGAAATCAACGCCGCCCGCAAACACCACCACCATATTTTCGGGATGATAATATTTTGCCTTATACGCCTGAATATCGGCTTTCGTAAACCCTTTCACGTTCGCCGCCGAGCCGAGAATATTCCGCCCGTACCCCTTTTTGCCGTAAATCGCGCCGTACAATACGTCGAAACACAAATCGTCCGGCGTGTCTTCGTTCATATTGATTTCTTCGCATACCACGCCTTTTTCGCGTTCCGCCTCGTCTTCGGGGTACGAAGCGTTTAAAAACATATCGAATAACAGCTCGCAAGCCTCTTTCGTATGATCGGAAGTACATTTCGCGTAATAGCACGTAAGCTCTTTCGAAGTAAACGCGTTCACCTGCGCGCCGATCCTATCGAACGCGTCCGAAATCTGAAACGCCGTTTTATCGGGAGTGCCTTTGAATTGCATGTGTTCGATGAAATGCGAAATGCCGTCTTCTTCGTCCGTTTCGTTCGCCGCGCCCGCCTTCACAAGCACGCCCGCCGATACGGAAAGCAGCCCTTCCATTCTCTTTACCACAAGTTTCAGTCCGTTTTCGTAAGTCTTTACTTTCACCATATTTTTTCGTTCTTCTCCTGTTCTTCTTTTATCTTTTTGATTAAAATTCGCCCGCCTTCTACCGCTTCTACTGCGGCTCAGGCGTTGCCGCAAGACATTCCGATACCGTCGCCGTCCGCAACGAATGGGTTTTATAATACGTCAGCACGTCTTTCAGCGCGGCGGCAGTCTGCTTCGTGGGGTGCATCAGAATAAAATCCCCGTCCGCCGTCTTTTCCGTCGCGCGGCGGAAAATTTTCGAAGCGTCGTGATCTCGCCAGTCGATCGTATCTCTCGACCATAAAATCACTTTCATATTCAGCTGCGCCGCCGCAATCAGCGTGTTTTTCCCGTATGCGCCCGAAGGCGGGGCAAACAACGTCGGCTTTTCGCCCGTCAGTTTTTCCGTAATCAGATTGCAGTTTTCGATTTCTTCGCGGTTTTGTTTCAAAGAAAGCGCGGCGTGATCTTTATGAAAATAGCCGTGATTTCCCGTTTCATGCCCCGCCGCCTTTATATCGTTCAGGCATTTTTCGTTGTCGTCCGCCCAGCAGCCGCCCACGAAAAACGTGGCTTTCGCGTTTTCTTCGCGCAGAATATCAAGAATTTCGTACACCACGGGCGTGTTCTCGTACACGTTAAACATCAGGCAAACTTTTCCCGAGCCTGCCGCGCCGCGGCGGTATACGTTCTCTTCTCCGTCCGCCGAAACCGTTCCCCCGCTTTGAAAAAAGCAGGAAATCCCCACGGCGAGCAATATCAGCGTTAAAGCGAAATTCGTCAGCGCGGTAGCCGCGCCAAGCCGTTTTCTGCCGTTTTTCCGCGAATTCGAAACCATTGTTTTCACCGCCTTTTTTCGTCTTTCATACTATTTTATGGCGATAAAAACGCTGTTATACCCGAAAATCAAACCGAAACGCCCGAAAAAACTACTTGAATTTCACGATCGTCACGCCGCCTTCGCCCTCGCCGTACACGCCAAGGCGGAATTCTTTCACGCGCTTATCCTTTCTTAAAAGCTCGTGAATGGCGGCGCGCAGCTTGCCCGTGCCTACGCCGTGTACGATACGCACTTCTTCAAGGTTGGATACGATCGCGGAATCGAGAAAAGTTTCCACGTCCGCCACCGCTTCCGGCACGGTTTCGCCGATCACGTTGCGCAAGGCGCGGCGCAAGATTTTTCGTCACTTTCACGTCGCTTTGCTTCGGCGAAAATTTTCCCTTACCCGATTTTCCGGGCGCGGTTTTAAAGCCGCCCGAGCCTTCGGTATTATTTTGCCCGTTCCAGCCGTTTATAAGCGTGGAAAGCGATGAAATTTTCACGCGCAACTTAATTTCGCCGCACGAAACTTCCGCTTCGTTCTTCTCTTTGCGCACGGAAAGCACTTCGCCTACCTTTCCCACCGTGTCGATCAGCACTTTATCGCCGATTTTCAGTTTGTTTTTATCTGCCGGGGCGTATTGCGGCTTGCTTTCCTGCTCTTCTTCCGCTTCGTAAGATTTTGAAAGCAGCTTGTTTTTCAGCGTTCGCGCTTTGATCAGATCGCCTTCGGTAAGCTCGCTTTTTTCGAAAAGCTCTTCCATTTCCGAAAGCAATTCTTCCGCCTGAGCCGCCTTTTCCGCCACTTTCCGCCGAAGCTCGGCTTTCGCGCCCGCCTGCAATTTTTCTCGTTCCGCGGCAAGTTTTTTCCGCTCTTCGTCCGCCGCCGAAATTTTCTCTTTCAGTTCGGCCACTTCCCGCGCCTGTTCTTTCGTCAATTCTTCCGCCTGCAAACGACTTTCTTCCGCCCGCCGCACGATATTTTCGAGCTTTTTCGAATCTTCCGATAAATACGAAGCCGCCGCGTTTAAAATTTCTTCTTTCAAACCCCACTTCCGTGCGATCGCCAGAGCGTTGCTCGCCCCCGCCAAGCCGAGCTTGATCACGTACAACGGCTGCAACGTTTTCGAATCGAATTGCATTGAAGCGTTCTCGATGCCCTTTGCCGAAAAAGCAAATTCTTTCAGCGAAGAATAGTGCGTAGTCACAATGCCCGCGCAACCCGTTTTCAGAAGATATTCCACCACCGCGCGAGCGAGCGCCTGCCCTTCTTCGGGATCAGTCCCGCCGCCAAGCTCGTCTAAAAGCACCAGCGAATTTTGATCCGCCTTTTCCACGATCTCGGCAAGATTTTTCACGTGCGACGAAAACGTTGATAAACTTTCTTCAATGCTTTGCGCGTCGCCCACGTCGCAGTAAATCTCTTGAAACACCGCTACGTTTGCCCGCCGCGCGGGAATGAACAGGCCGCACGCCGCCATCAGGCAGAAAAGCCCCACCATTTTCAAAGTCACCGTCTTACCGCCCGTATTCGGACCGCTCACAAGCAGCCAGCGGTATTCGTTCCCGAGCGCGAGCGTCACCGGCACTACTTTCTTTTTATCGATCAGCGGGTGTCTGCCGCCGTCGATTTCTATCACGCCTTTGTCGTTCGTTTCGGGGCGCACCGCGGAAAGCGAATACGCGTATTCCGCCCGCGCATAGCACCCATCGATTTCTTCCAGAATTTCCTGCGCCGCCGTCAATTCTTCTTTCATCGCGCCCAGCCGAACGGACATATCCTTTAAAATACGTTCCACTTCTTCCCGCTCGTCGAGATGCAGCGATCGAAGCTCGTTATTCATTTCAAGAACTTCTTCCGGCTCGATAAAGAACGTCGCCCCCGAAGCCGATCTGTCGTGAATAAACCCTTTCACGCTGCGCTTGTATTCCGCGCGCACGGGCAGAACGTAGCGGTTGTCGCGCATCGTCACGATGCCGTCCTGCAGATATTTCCCTTCCG
>CALARO010000414.1 GCA_937888935.1 uncultured Clostridia bacterium | reverse complement strand
CATCAAGCATTTCTACAAAACCATTGATTTCTTCTTTATTTTTTAAAGTAAAAAGGCGAAAATACGAAAAATTTTCAAGTAAAACCCGAAAAAATAAAAAAAATCCGTCGTTTTTCCGCGGCGGATTTTTATTTGTTTGACATTTCTTTCTTCAAAGCGTATAATAGCGTGTATAATTCAAAAATACCAAGGAGTAAAAGCTATGGCAACCGCAAATGAAAGCGCAACCAACCCCGCCACCCCCGCAGAAACGTTCGGCGAATACGTCTTCGGCGACGCGGCAATGAAAAAATACTTATCCCCCGCCACCTACGAATCGCTTCGCCGCACCATCGACGAAGGCAAGCAGATCGACCCCGAAATTTCCGCCGAAGTAGCGGAAGCCATGAAAAATTGGGCGGTGAGTCTCGGCGCAACGCACTACACGCATTGGTTTCAGCCGCTCACCGGCACTACGGCGGGCAAGCACGAAGCGTTTCTCGATTTCTGCGGCAAAGACGGCGCGATCATGCGCCTTTCCGGCAAAAATCTCGTAGTCGGCGAGCCGGACGCGTCTTCTTTCCCCACCGACGGCGCGCGGGCAACCTGCGCGGCGCGCGGCTACACGGCATGGGATCCCACTTCCCCCGCGTTCGTGAAGGAAGGCACGCTGTTCATTCCCGCGGTTTTCGTATCGTACACGGGCGAAACGCTCGATAAAAAAGCGCCGCTTTTAAAATCAATCACCGCGCTGAACACGCAGACGAAACGCATTTTAAAACTGTTCGGCACGTCCTGCAAAAAAGTCTTCACGTCCGTCGGCCCGGAGCAGGAATATTTTCTTGTCGATAAAAAGGTTTACGATAAACGCGAAGATCTTCGCCTTACGGGCAGAACGCTTTTCGGCAGCAAGAGCGTAAAGGGGCAGGAACTTGAAGACCATTATTTCGGCGTTTTGCGCCCGCGCGTAGCCGAATTTATGAAAGATCTCGACGAAACCTTGTGGAAATACGGCATTTTAGCGAAGTCCAAGCACAACGAAGTCGCGCCCGCGCAGCACGAACTCGCACCCGTGTTCTGCGATACCAACCGCTCGGTGGATAACAATCAGCTGATGATGGAGCTGATGAAAAAGGTAGCGGAAAAACACGGACTTGCTTGCCTTCTGCACGAAAAACCGTTCGAAGGCATCAACGGCTCGGGCAAGCACAACAACTG
>CALARO010000413.1 GCA_937888935.1 uncultured Clostridia bacterium | reverse complement strand
ACTTTGCGAATTCCTTCTTACTCTGCCCACGAAGATTTTTTCGCCATGCCTTTCGCCGTGAAGAACAACAAATTGCCCGTGGGGAATTTATCGCCGATTTCAAAGAATTTCACGCACTTTTCGCCTTCTACCGCCCCCGAAGAAAGTTCGGAAAGCGATACGCCGTCGTCCGAAAGCTTACACGAAAGCGCGGCATCCGATATGTTCAGCCGGTGCAGATTGCCGAAATTCGTAAAGGCGTAAATCACCTTGTCCGTCACCGTAGAAAGAATATCTTCGGCGATCGCGCCCGCTTTGAATTTGCCCGAAACGGGTTGCGCAAGCGCGTCGGCATTTTTGCCCGTAAGCACCTTGATTTTCTCGTCTGCCGTGCGCACGAGCATGCATTTCGCGCCGGGTACTTTTTCGCTTGTAACCGACAAAAGCTCGTCCGCTTCCGCGCCCGTGTACACCAGCCGCGAACGGCGGGGCGTGGGGTATTTATCGCGGATTTCGGAAATTTCTTCTTTCACCACCTGCAACTGCAAATCTTTGCTCCTGGAAATCGCCGTGAGCTTTTTGATCAGCTTTTTCAGTTCTTTCAGTTCCTGTTCGAGCTTGTAAATTTCAAGTTTCGTGAGCCGCGCAAGGCGCAAATCGAGAATCGCCTGCGCCTGAATTTCCGAAAGTTCGAAACGCTGCATCAACTTCAAGCGCGCGTCGAAAGTGCTTTCCGCCGCTTTGATGATCGCGATCACTTCGTCGATATTCTGCACGGCGATAATCAGACCTTCGAGTACGTGGCAGCGGCTTTCCGCTTCGTTTAAATCAAACTTCGTGCGGCGCAGAATCACCTGCCGCTGATACGCCACGTAATGGCGGATGATTTCCATCAAACCGAGCTGCTGCGGCTTGCCGTCCGCGATCACCACCATGTTGATGCCGAACGACGTTTCAAGATCGGTATTCTTATACAGCACCTTTAAAATCTGACGAATGTCGCCGCCCTTTTTGATACGCACCACGGCGCGCATGCCCGCGCGATCGGATTCGTCCGATACGTGATCCACCGCCGCAAGCTCGTCCTTTTTCTCTTCGCAAAGTTCCACGATGCGGCGCAGAAGCTGCGCTTTATTCACCTGATACGGTATTTCGCTGATCACGAGATTTGTTTTGCCGTTATCCATAGGCTCGATGGCGATTTTCGCGCGAAGCGTGATTCTGCCGCGCCCCGTTTTGTACGCCTGGATCAGCTCGTTGGCGATGATAATTCCGCCCGTGGGAAAATCGGGGCAGGGAATATACTGCATCATCTCTTCGAGCGAAATCGCGGGGTTATCAATGTACGCCACCACGCCGTTGATCACTTCTTCGAGATTGTGCGTGGGGATATTCGTGGCAAGGCCTACGGCGATACCGTATGCGCCGTTTACAAGCAAGTTCGGGAAACGCCCGGGAAGCACGTCCGGTTCTTTGAGCGAATCGTCGAAATTCAGCGAGAAAGGCACGGTGTCTTTATCAATGTCGCGCAGGAGTTCGAGCGCGGGCGCGGCAAGGCGGGCTTCC
>CALARO010000412.1 GCA_937888935.1 uncultured Clostridia bacterium | reverse complement strand
TAAAGCACGTGATCGAGCGCGTCGCCCCGGCTCTTCGCCGCCGCGATATACACGGAAAGGTTCTCTTTCACCTTTTCCTGCCCCACGTAACCTTCCATCGTTTTGGGGCGAAGCACGTTCTCTTCGCCGTCGTATTCGGTTTTGGTGGAAACGATTAAGTTTTCGTCGAATTCATCTTCTTCGTACATGGTTGTGCCGTTTTTACTCCGTTGGTATGTATTGATTTTTTATTGGGGCATGAAGCTTTTTGAGATAAAGCTTTCGGCTGCTTTGTTTGTAAGTTTATATCCGAATATGTTGCTGCCCCTCATCCGTCGCCGTTCGGCGACACCTTCCCCCCGGGGGGAAGGCTATATCAAAGGCATAAATTAAAATTTCAAACGATTTTGTTGCAGTCCGTTACGGAACGGGCGACGCCCGCCCCCCAAGGGGAAGCCTATGTTAAAGCGAGATTTTTGCGCATAATCGCGCGAAAGACGAGAAGCGCGCGGCTTTTGCGACGGGAATTTACAAGGCGTAAATGACCGAGCAAAAACGTAAGCGCGACAAAGTATTTCGCGATGAGTATTGCGTAAAATATTTTTTTCGTAGACGCTCGATAGACAAGGAAACCGCGGCTTCGCCGAACGGAATTTACTAATCGTAAATGACGAAGGCGAAACGCAAGGTTGACACAGTATATCGAGATGTATACGAAAAAAAATCAGCCTTGCAGGGCGCGGCGGATTATCGTTTCCAAGTCAACCGCCCCGCTCTCTTTCGCACGCTTCACCGCCTGCATACTCTCGTTGCGCGTGAAGCCGAGATTCTGAAGCGCGGATACCGCTTCTTCGTCCGTTTCGGAAAGCTTCTCGCCGCCGCCCGGCATCGCCGCCGAAAAATCGCCGCTTTTGCTCATCACTTCCGCCGCCGATATTTTGCCGTGCAATTCGAGTACGATCTTTTCCGCCGTCTTCTTGCCCATGCCCTTCGCTTTCGAAAGCTTCTTCACGTCCGCAAGCATGATCGCTTCCGCCGCTTCGTCCGCCGACATCGACGTGAATATCCCCATCGCGCTCTTCGGCCCTACCCCCGATACCGACGTGAGCCGCGTGAACAGCTGCTTCTCTTTCGGCGAATCGAAACCGAACAGGGTGATGCCGTCTTCTTTGACGTGCATGGATACGTATAATTCCGTTTCCGCGCCAAATCGCGCTTTCGAAAATACCTGCGCCGAACAGTATAATTCGTACCCTACCCCACCTACTTCGAGAACAAGCGTTTCCGCGCCGATCTCTATGACGCGCCCTTTTAAATATGCTATCATTTCACCGAATACTCCTTGCTTTTTTGTATGCTTTTCGTATGTATGTTCGTATGTATGCTATCGCTTTTTTACCGCTTCTTTGCCGCTTCGTACAGGGCGGCGATCTTCGCGGCGCGTTCCTTTTCCGCATCCGCTTTCGCCTTGGCCTTCGCTTTATCCGCAGCCATGTCCGCGCGGGTTTTGGTGGAACGGATATCGCGGGCGTCGCGGGCGGCGTGGAAAAACGGGGTGGGCGCGGAATTGTTGCCCGCCGTGCGCGTGGAATTGCTCACCGCGAACAGCGAACCGAAACGGTTTGTAAAGCCGTGACACATCGCAGCCGCGAGCGCGTCCGCCGCGTCGTCGGGGCGGGGAACGGTTTGCAGGCGCAAAAGCGTGGTGACGACTTCCTGCATCTGCTTTTTATCGGCTTTGCCGTAACCCGTGATCGCCTGTTTGATCTGCATGGGGGTGTACTCGAAAAGCTTGGGGCAACGCTTCGCGCACGCCAGCAGCGCAACGCCGCGCGCCTGCGCCACCGCGATACCCGTGGTGATGTTTTTGGTGAAAAACAGCTCTTCGAACGCGATTTCTTCCGGACGATAGCGATCTAACACCGCGTTTACCCCGCGCTCTAATATGGCAAGGCGGACGGGCAGATTTTCTTCTTTGGGCGTGGTGATCACGCCGTAGTCGAGCGCGGTGAAAATGCCGCGATCGTCTCTTTGTACCACCCCGAAACCCATTGTTGCAAGACCCGGATCTATGCCGAGAATGATCATACGCCCTACCCCGAAATTCTACGCTTTTTACGACTTTTTTGCGATTTTTTTGCAATTTTTTTTGCGATTTTTTGCGAGCGCGCAGCCGATGGCGACAACTCGCTAAGATAATTATAGCGGAAGCTTTTGAAAATGTCAAGTGCAATGTCTGCGCGGGCGAAAATTCGGGCGAATTTTTTTGGCGAAAAAAAAAGCCGAAAACGTTTTTCGGCTTTTTCAAAGGAAGTTTTTTACGATTTGCGGGGACTGGTGCTTTGAGTGAAGGTTTCTGCATTTGCCCCCCGAGTTCGATTATCGACTGCCCCTCATCCGTCAGCGACGCTGACACCAAGCCGCCGAGATTGCCTTTGGGCGGCAACTCGGCGAGAAAAGCCCCCCAAGGGGAAGCCTGTATCAAAGGCAGCAATTAAAATTTCAAACAGTTTGTAACAATCCGTTACGAAACGGGCGATGCCCGCCCCCTTGGGGGAAGGCTTATTAAAGCGAGATTAAAAAGTCTCTGTTTTTAGTGATTTCTTCTCGAACGCCTTTAGAGTGAGAGTAAGAAATCTCTGAGCTTGTCGGCGATTTTTGCCGCGCCGAGATCCGAAGGATGCAAGCCGTCAGGCATATACTTTTCCCGAATCACTTCCACCGCCGGCTGCATGCCGCTCATCTTCCATAAGTCAAGCACCGGCAACGAATAATATTCCGCTACTTCGCGGATCGCTTCCACGTACTTTTTCAGCGGCTCGCACGGTATCCCCCGCTCGTTTACCGTGACGTTTTCCGAAAGCCTGTGCAACGGCGTCAGCACCACGACGTCCTTTTCGGGGTACTTTTCGAGAAGCTGCCGGTATAAACAATGCAATGCGCCGTAAAACGTGTACACCGTGTTATCCGTGAACTTGCCGAGCGGCGCGTCGCCATGCCCGAAATCGTTCGTGCCGCCGAATACCACCACGATATCCGCCGAGTCGTCCATTTCGGCAACGCGCATATTGAAATCGCGATCGAAACGATATTCCGTGACCACTTTCTGCCGCGCGATTCTTGTGCCGCCGATACCGTAGTTTAACGCCACGCCGCCCGTAAGCCGCGCGAATACGTCGGTATATCTGTTTTCTATGCAACTTGCGCCTACGCCTTCCGTGATGCTGTCGCCCAAAAATGCGACCGTTTTACCTGCTATATCCATAACACTACCGCCTTTTATTTTTGTTAAATTGTTTTTGTGAAAGTGACAAAACCGTCCGGTTGTAAGCCGTCTTTTTTGTATAATGTCTGCGCGCTCTGGTTGGTGTTTAATACTTCGAGCGTGATTTCCGCCGCGCGATCGCGGAACTCTTTTTCGAGCCACTTCAAAAACGCGCCGCCATAGCCGTGGTGACGGCTTGTGGGGCAGATATAAAGCTCGTCAAGCACCAAAATATTGCCGCCTTCTTCGTTGCACCAATACGCCGAAACGAGCGCGTAGCCGATCGGCTGCAACGTTTCTTTATCGGTGAAAAGATACCCCCACAGATTTTCGTGCCGCTCGATCACGCGATCGAACGTGCGCGCCGCCGTTTCGCGATTGAAAGGCTTCAGCGTGGCGTGGGAAGAATAAAATTCGTTGCAAAGGCGTAGGAATACGTCTTTATCCTGTTTTTCAAATTCTTTGATCTGCATAAGTGGAATTTAAGTGTAGCACTTTTTTTCGGCGTTGTCAAGGCGAAAAACGCTGTTTTTCGGGCAAAATTCCGGGCAGATAAAAAAATTTTTAAAATTTTTGGCACTATCCCCCTTGACGGGCGGAAAGTTTATGATATAATAGGCGTGCGACGGGTAGCGGAAGCTTTGAAAAACGAGGCGCGGGCGACGAGCGTTCTTTTTTTTCGGGTTTCGGGCGCGGCGGAAATGCCGCGCGTGCATTTCGGGGACATAAGGAGGCATTTGTATGAAACTGAAATTTTTATTCGACTATCTGTCTTACGCCGTGCCGGCGTTTGCTTTCGCTCTGCTTGCGAAGCTGTTTTCGTTTTTAAGCAAGAAATGCGCCGCCCTTGCGTTAAGGGCGGAACATCTGCTTGAACGGCAGCAAACAAAGCTGGAAGAATTGAAAGCGAAACGGATGGCGGCGGCTCTGCGCGAAGATCCTGCCGACGGGGCGGACGAAGCGTAGCGCGATTTTTTCCCTTTCTTACCGATTGCGGCAAGGAAGGGAAAATTTTTTTGCGCGCGTTTATTTTACACGCGTTTTTTTAATTGACAAAATTTACTTTGCGGTGTATAATAATGGTAGTTTTTGAAACCACCCCTTTGTTTGAAAGGTTTTTATCAGAAAACAAGTTGCGCCCCTCATTCGTCGCCGTTCGGCGACACCTTCCCCCCCGGGGGGAAGGCTTAAAATAATGTAAAATTTATTTTTCGCGTGTACACGCCTTTTTTCGTTGGCTTTCCCTTACAGGAAAACGGAAAGCCAACGAAAAACCGAAATTCACGTAACGCGGAAAAAGGAGATACCATTATGAAAAAACTCAACTTCTTCAAAAAGCTCGGCTTGTGCGCTCTTTCCGCCGCGCTTTGCGCTTCCGCTTTCGCTTTCACCGCTTGCGATAACGACAAGTCCGGCGACGACGAACAAAAGCAGAAACAGGAACAAACCGACGGCAAACAGGACGAACAAAAGCAGGAACAGGAACAGGCATCGCTTGCCGTGACGGCAACGGAATGGAACGCGGCGATGGCGCTTGATTTTAACTATTCGTTTGCTGAAAAAGTGACGTTTGCCGCGGGAACGATGACGATCGAGCAGACGGTTGCGGGCAACTCGATTAAGCAAGTTACAACGAGCAACGGAAGCGCAAGCGAATTTTATTTTGAAAAAGACGGCGAAAATTATTATCAGTACAGTAAGAAGTACGGCGAAAGCGGCGAAAAGTGGGCGAAGAGCAATATAACGAAAGTGCAATTTAACTCTGTAAACGAAGGCTTAATCGGATACAAGGGAAAATTCGGCAGCTTTACTTTCGACGGCACGGATACATATACCTGCGAAAGCATGACAAGCGTTGTGTCGCTGAGCGAAACCACGGTGCAAACGATTCTGATCAAAAATATAAAAATCAAATTCAACGCCGACAAAAAGGTGGAAAAAGTGGATTGCGTTATGTATTCGGGCGATAAAGAAACCGATAATTCTTCGGTGATTTCGATGACGTTCGATTACTCGGAAAAAACCGTTACGTTGCCGCAGGTTGCCGAATAATTTTTTTCTGTGATTTCTTGACTGCCGTAAGCCGAAAGGTTTGCGGCGGTTTTTTTTGCTTTCTTTGGGGGGGATTGGAATTGCTTTTTAGCTTAAAAATTGCTATTCGTTTTTGTAACTGCCCCTCATCACCGCGCTTCGCGCAGAGCTTCCCCCCAAGGGGAAGCCTTGACATAATGAAGGAAAGGCTATATCAAAGGCATAAATTAAAATTTTAAACAATTTTGTTACAGTCCGTTACGAAACGGGCAACGCCCGCCCCCCCCCCCGGGGGAAGGCTATAATATATGTATAGTTTTGGAAAAATTTCTCATACTTTCGGCGTGAATACTTTTGAAAAGTTTAAAAACGAGAAATTTACCCCCACTCTCGGCGATAATACTCTCGTCATTAAAAAAATTCTTCCTTCCGACGATATTCTGATCTATTCCTTTCTTTCCGGCGGGGGCGTTCCCTGCGCCGTGATCTACGCCGACGGCATGGTGAACAAGCAGCTGATCGGCGATCTCGCCGCGCGCCCTTTATCGTTGCTTCCCGGCAATTCTCTTTCGCTTGAAGAAGTGCAAAAATCTCTGCTCTTCCCCGAATTAAAAACCGCCGATACCCCCGCCGACGCAGCGCGCGAAATTCTCGACGGCAATTCCCTTTTGCTTGTGCAGGGCATTCCGCTCGGCATTATCGTGGGCGCGAAGACCGTGCCGCAACGCGCGATCAGCGAGCCGCAGACTTCCATTGCGATCAAAGGTCCACGCGAAGGGTTTATCGAAGACGTGAAAACCAACATGGCCCTTATCCGCAAGCGTTTGAAAACAGGCAACTTACGCTTCGAGTACGCGCACGCGGGCAAGCAGTCCGATACTTCGATTGCGATCTGCTATCTCGACGGCATTGCCGATACCGCCGTGCTTGCGGCGATAAAAAAGCGGCTTTCCGAAATTAACACCGATATTATCGCGGATTCTTCGTACATCGCCGCGTTTCTTGCGCCGCGCCGCTACACCCTTTTCAAAGAGATCGGCACGACGGAAAAGCCGGATATTTTTTCGGCGAAAATCGCCGAAGGGCGCATCGGTATTCTTGTGGACGGCTCGCCCATCGCGTTAACCGTCCCCTACGTTTTAACCGAAGATTTTCAGACTGCCGAAGATTATTTCGTATCGCCTTTTGCCGCCACGGTGTTTCGGCTGCTGCGGTTTTTCGCGGTGGCGATTTCTTTGCTTTTGCCCGCGTTTTACGTATCTTCGCAGCTTTTTAAAATTCAGCTGATTCCGCTGAATTTAACTTTGACGATTGCGGGCAGTATCCGCGGACTTCCCCTTTCGCCGTCTTTGGAAATGTTTCTTGTGCTGCTCGTTCTCGAAATTTTAAAAGAAGCGAGCATACGCATGCCGAAGTACGTGGGCATGGCTCTTTCGGTGGTGGGCGCGCTCGTTCTCGGCGATACCGCCGTTTCCGCGGGGTTCGTTTCCACGCCCGCGATTATCATTATCGCGTTTTCGGGAATCTGCCTGTACACCGTACCCGATTTTGTGGAAACGGGCAGTTTATTGCGCTGGCTGTTTCTGATCGTGGCGGGCAGCGCAGGTCCGTTCGGCATTGTGCTTTTCATCGCGTTTTTACTGTACTATCTGATTACGGCGGACGCGTTCGGCGCGCCCCCGCTCGCGCCCTTTGCGCCGCTGGTGAGGCGGGATTTTAAAGATTTGCTATTTAAAAAGGACGCGTATTCTTTATGTCTGCGCCCGAAAACGCTGCGTTCCGAAAACAAGCGGCGGCTGAAAGACGGTTTTTTTGAAAACGACGGGGGTAATAGCGGCGCGAACAAGAAAAATCATCCGCTCGACGGCATAGAAACGGACGCGCAGAAAGTGAAAGAGAAGGAGAAAATATGAGCGCAAATACCACTATGTTGCCGCCGCTCGGAAAATCGGGCGGATCGGGCGAGCAATTATCGGGCGGCGCGGCTGCGAATGAAAAGTCGGCGTTGAAAGCGGCGAAAGGCGGATTGATCTGCCGGCGGCAGCTGTGTTTTTTGCTGGCGTTTATTCTGCCCGTGCCGAAGCTTCTGGAAGCTCCGTCTTTATTGGCGTATTTTTCGAAAGGCGATTTACTCTTGCCCGCGTTTTTGCATTACGTATTGCAGACGGGCGTTTTAATCGCGCTTTTGTGCGTGTGCGCGAAAAGCGACAAGCCGCTTTTTCAGCGTTTGCGCGAAGTTTCGAAGCCGTTGGCGGCTGCCGTGTATATCGCGCTGGCGGCGTATTTTATCTTTTCGGATTTGTTTCCGCTGCTCGATCTGGCAAATTTTTCAAACACGGCGTTCTTCGATACCGCGCCGTCCGTTTCGGCGTTTCTGCCCTTTTTTCTCTTATCGGCGTTTATCTGCGTAAAAGACGAAAAGGCGATCGGGCGAAGCGCGGATTTGTGCATGCCGATCTTTCTTTTCGCGTTTTTCGGGTTAATTTTTATGGCGTTCGGGGAAACCGATTTCACGGAATTGTTTCCCCTGTTCGGCACGTCCGCCGGGGAAAACTTCAAAGGCATGTACCACTCTTTCGTGCATTTTTCGGATATGGCTTTAATAATTCCGCTGCTGGGCGCGTACCGCTACGAGAAAGGCGACGGCAAAAAAATCGTGGGCGCGTATACGGGCGGCGGCGCGTTCGTGCTTTTGTTTCTCGCCGTGTTTTACGGGGTGTTCGGCGCGCTTGCCCCGCGCGAAACGTATGCGTTCGATAAAATCGCAAGATATTTTTCCGCGCTGGACGTGGTGGGGCGCGTGGATCTTCTGCTTGTGTACCTGATTACGGTGGTGCTTTTGTACGCCTACGCCCTGCCTTTGCAACTCGCGGTGATCTGCCTTTGCGGGGCGTGCGGCATTGGTGCGGGCGAAGCGGACGGCGTTGGCGCGGGTGGCGTTGACTCGGGCGCGAAGCATGCGGAACGGGCGAAGCGGCGCAGGCTGATACTTTCGCTGAGCGTAAACGGCGCGGTGCTACTATTTGTGTTGTTCGCTTCGCGGCGGTATCATTTTTTCTATTCTCTGACGACGGCGAAATTGTTTTTCGTCTTTCCGATATTTTCGATGGCGTTGCCCCTGTCGTTTTTGCTTCTGAAGGGGGATAAAAAGAGATGAGCTTTAAAGGAAACGGTAGCGGCAGCGGATCTTCGCGGCGGAAAACGCCCGTGATTTACGTGCTTGCGGTGATTTTTCTTACGATTTTGTTTTTTTCGAACGATTTCGGGCTGGTGGATATTCAGAAAACCGCGATTGTGCTTGCCGTAGGAATTGATCGCGAAAACAACGAATTTATCGTAAATTCGCGCATTGCCGTGCCTTCTGCTTCGGGCGATCAGAAAGCGGCGGCGGATTCCATTCAGGTGGAAACGCGCGGCGACACCGTGGGCGCGGCGATTCAGGAAATCAACACGAAAACGGGGTGGTATCCCAAGCTTGTGTTTCTGAATTTAATCGTTCTGGGCGATACCGCCACCGAAAAAAACGCGTTTGAAACGCTTGATTATTTTTTGCGCAACGAATATATGTCCGACGACTGTAAGGTGTGCTGCTGCGAAGGCAAGGCGGGCGGGCTGCTCGATACCAAAACCGCCGTGGAAAAAATTCCGTCGCTGGCGATCGGCAAAATTCTTTCCGATCATTCCGCCACCACGGGTCTTGCCGCCGTGACTTCTTTGAGAGAGTTCGCCGCCGGGTATTTCGGCGTTTCGAAAAGCGGGTATATGCCCGTTTTAAAAGCCGCGCCCCTTGCCCCCGACGAGAAAACGGACGGCGCGGATAGTTTCGGAAGTGCTTCGGGCGGCGAAAGCGGCTCGGGCGGTTCGTCCGGCGGAGAAAGTTCCGGCGGCGGCTCGGGCGGAGAAAGCGGCTCGGGCGGCGGCGAAAGTGAAGGCAAGACGTTTACGGCGACGGAAACCGCGCTTTTTTCGAACGGGGTGTATCAGGGAAAGCTGACGAAAGACGAAACGCTGGCGTTTTTATGCGTGAACGGCGGCGTGCGGCTGGCGACTTTCGACGTGGATTACGGCGGCGTGACTTACACGCTGACGATTAAAAAAAGCAACGCGAAAATCAAATTTTCCGTGGACGATTTCGCCGCGCCGCGATTGAACGTGAAGCTCGATATTATCGCGGGGCTGCAGGATATTTCTTCTTCGCAGACGATTGTGGAAATCGCCGCGCCCGATAAAACCAAGCAAGCCGTGCTGGAAGAAGCGGGCAAAAAAATGGAACGGCTGATAAAATCCACGTTCGAAAAAAGCAGGGCGCACGGGTGCGATTTGTTCGGCGCGGAAAAGCGGCTGCAAAAATTCGAAAGCGCGTACTTCAACGCCTACCGCGATAATCTGCCGGAACGCTTGCTTTTCTATACGGACGTGCGATTTTCCCCCGCGCGCTGAAATCGGCTTGAATACGCGCTAAAAGCGGGCGTTTTTCGCTCGCTTTTCCGATTAACAAAAATTTTTTAAACTTTTTTTGAAAAAAGTATTGACAAATCAAAATTTTGTGGTATAATATAAGTGAAAAGAGAAAAGAACAAGCAAAAAATGTTCTTATCTTTCAAATAATAGTGAGGTGGAGACCGATGCACAGCTGAATTTTTAACTTGATTCCCCGCTTCCGCGAAAAACGCGAATAAGAGAAGCGGCAGGACGAACAGGAAAAAATTTATTCGGGAGGAAACGATTTTCAAGTAAAGGCGCATTTACTTCGGAAGAAGAAGGAGGAAAAAACCTATGATTTTTAAGAATGACATCCTCTGCTTTTACATTAAAAATTGACAAGGAGATACTCCGACGTACCATTTTACTTCGGGACTTCAATAAATCCGCACCGTGATTTTGGCGGCGGGAAATGATTGCGCCGCTTCGGATTGAGCGACAACACAAACGGGAACGCGGATTGACTTTTTAAAAAAGTCCCCTACAACTGAATATTTTGCATAGAAAATTCGGGACTGCCATAAATGCAGTCCCGAAATTTTTCGCGCTTTTCAGCAGTCTTGCCGAAATATTTTTTAGCCGCGAGATTATTCCAATTCGAATGCGCCGGTGTATAACTGATAGTACACCCCTTTCTGCGCGATCAGCTGCTCGTGCGTGCCGCGCTCGATAATTCTGCCGTGATCAAGCACCATGATCGCGTCCGCATTGCGCACGGTGGAAAGCCGGTGCGCGATAACAAACACCGTTCTGCCTTTCATCAGTTTATCCATGCCGTCCTGTACGAGCGCTTCCGTGCGCGTATCAATCGACGACGTGGCTTCGTCCAGAATCATTGCCGGCGTATCCGCCACCGCCGCGCGCGCGATGGATAACAGCTGCCGCTGCCCTTGCGAAAGGTTCGCGCCGTTGCCCGTGAGCATCGTTTCGTACCCGTGCGGCAACCGCGTGATGAAATCGTGCGCGTTGGCAAGCTTCGCC
>CALARO010000411.1 GCA_937888935.1 uncultured Clostridia bacterium | reverse complement strand
AAAGAAAAAACTCTCCATACTATTTGCTATGCAGTTGTCAATCTTCTTTCTCGCGATCCGAAACGACAGTCCCGGAATTTTCGCTTGCCGCCTTTCCGAAGATAAGCTCTTCGAACGACAGCTTATACATAATATCACGTACTTCAACGAAAGTCAAGCGTTTTTGAAAAAAAATTTAAAAAATTTTCGATTTTTTTCGATTTTTTGCGCTTTCGCCCCGAAATATCAGTTTTTTTCTTCGATCTCCACGCTGTAAACGGCGGGCAGCAGTCCTTCCGCAAACGCCCGCACACGAAGCGCGCCGCCCTTTTTATTCAGCTTCACCGCCGCCGTGATCCTGCCCGCGTACATTTTCCGTTCCACCGCAAACACCGAAACGTGATCGCACACCGAAGATCCCGTGGCTACCACTTTCCCGCACCCCTCGGCAAGAAAACTCACCGTCGGCGCGGCGTCAGGCACTTCGTTCCCGTCGCGATCGAGCGCAACGCACGTGAAAATCGCCGTATCGCCGCCGCGCGTTTCTTCCGCGTTGGTATCGCGTATCAGCGCAAGCCGCACGGGCGCGCCCGTCGTGCGCCGCACGTCCTTTAAAACTTCCGCGCCGCCCGCGCCATACCCGCAAACTTTCAATTCGCCCGCCGCGTAAGGCACAATCCATTCCGCGTGACCGTACTTTTCCACGTCTTTCGCCCCGAGCGACGCCCCGTTCAGAAACAATTCCGCGCGCGGCAGATTCGTATACGCGCACACGCGGATCGGCTCGCCTTCGCGCCCCGCAAAATTCCAATGCGGCAGCAAATGCAGCACGGGTTTATCCGACCAATGCGACAAATTCTGCCAGAACGCGTCCTTTTTCTGCAAGTACAGATCAATCGCGCCGCTTTGCGAACAAAGCCGCGGGTAAATCGCCTCGCCGCGATGCTCGAAAGCAATCCATTGATACCCGCCGGCAATCCATTCGCGCGAAGCGATGAATTTCCACGTCTGCTCTCTGCCGTAAGCCACCGCGCCTGCCGAAGGCGCAACGGGATCGTAACTCGGCTCTTCCGGATCGTAGGCGGGCAGATACCCGCGCGTATCGTCCTTTTCGTAGTACCACCCGCGCGTAGTGCCTACGGCGCAGTTTTCCGAAGAAATAATCGGCTTATCCGGGTACAATTCGCGCGTTTTATCAAACAAATTCCAATGATAATTGATGCCGATCGCGTCCACAACTTCGTTTACGGGCAAATCCACGTTTTTGCGGAAATTCAAGCGCGTTACGGGCGTTTCGCCCGTGGCCTACGCCAACGAGCGCAAACTCAGCGCCGCGCTTTTTCAGCTGACGGAAACGGACGATCCGATCGTGGAAATCGCCTATCGCACGGGGTTTGAAAATCAGTTTTATTTCAGCACGTGTTTCAAGAAAAAATTCGGCTGTTCGCCTTCGGAATACCGCAAAAAAGGCGTATAAAAAGACATACGGGCAAATACAACAAAATTCGGGCGACTTTCCGTCTTTTTGGAAAGTCGCCCGAATGATTTTAAGCCGAAATCAAAAAATCAATAATTTTCCGCGGAAATTTCAAAGAAACTCTGCGGGTGCGCGCAGGTAGGGCAGATCTGCGGGGCTTTCACGCCCACCATGATATGACCGCAATTTCTGCATTCCCACACCTTCACTTCGCTCTTTTCGAAAACTTTCGCCGTTTCCACGTTATGAAGAAGCGCGCGGTATCTCTCTTCGTGGTGCTTTTCGATCGCCGCCACAAGGCGGAACTTCGCCGCCAGTACGTTGAAGCCTTCTTCTTCCGCCGTTTTGGCGAAATCTTCGTACATGTCCGTCCATTCGAAATTCTCGCCCGCCGCAGCCGCCGCAAGATTCGCCGAAGTATCGCCGATACCGTCAAGCTCTTTCAGCCACATTTTGGCGTGTTCTTTCTCGTTGTCCGCCGTCTTCAAAAAGATTTCGGCAATCTGCTCGTACCCCTCTTTCTTCGCCACGGAAGAAAAATACGTGTACTTGTTCCGCGCCTGCGACTCTCCCGCAAAAGCCGCCTGCAAATTCTTTTCCGTCTTCGTGCCTGCATACTTGTTCATAGTGTTTTCTCCTTCCGATTGCTTGTTTTGATTTTTTTATTTTTTGTCTTACAATCGTTTTCTTTTTCGTTTTTTATTGCCGCATAGCTTACTTTATCCCGTACGGCTTACTCCCCCCCCCCGCGGCTCGCGCCCGCGAGCGTTTGCGCCGACTTACTTTTCTTGCGCCGCCGTTCCGCACGCTTCCGTTTCGTGTTTTTCCGTCCGCGCCGACTTGCATTTATCGCACAGCCAGAAGAGTTTCAGATCGTAAAAATCCACCGCTACCCCCAGGCTTTTCGCAAAAACGTCGCGGAAATCTTCCAGCATCGCGTCGGAAATCGCCCCGCATTTTTCGCACACCAGATGATCGTGCCGCTTCGTTTTATCGTACCTGTCGGGCGCGCCGTCCATCGGAATTTTCCGCACCTGCCCCTTCTCGTATAAGCGGCTCAAAGAATTGTACACCGTGGCGAGCGACATCTTTTCGCCCCGCGCAATCAGTTCTCTGTAAATGTCTTCCGCCGTGGGGTGCGCCGTAGAGGCGTTCACTATATCTAATATGCGCTTTGCATTTACTGTCATATTATTCCGCCTCCTTTCCGAATTTCCGATGCCGTAGCCCGCGCCGCTCATTTTCGCGGTTTCGCCGAAAGCTCTTCGTCTTCCGCTACGCTTTCACCGCCACCCACGCATCATTGTTAGAATTATTCTAATTCAAATTTTAAATTTTGTCAAGCGAATTTCGGGCATATTTAAAAAAATTCCCGAAAAAAAATATTTTTTCACACTCCGCAGCGATTTTTTGCGGCATAACGCCTATCGCCGCCGCGACACGCCGCCGCCATACATATACCGCCATCCCCTGC
Source organism: uncultured Clostridia bacterium (assembly GCA_937888935.1). Classification (GTDB taxonomy): domain Bacteria; phylum Bacillota; class Clostridia; order Christensenellales; family Borkfalkiaceae; genus Scatosoma. The sequence goes on along the minus strand of CALARO010000411.1, from coordinate 3,411 downwards.
GATAAAAAAAGCGGATCGCCTTTTTCAAAGCCACCCGCAAAAAACAGTTTTTTGGTGGAAAGGTCTTTCCCACCGTTTTTTATTTTTCATTTTTCAGCGCACAAGACCGACATTTCAGATCGTCTGATACTCGTTCCAATCCACAGGTTCTAATGTGAATGCCTTCGTCTTATCGCTGTTCGTAAACACGAAAAGGCTTCCCGTTACCGGCACGTCGCAAAACACAACTTTCTGCGCCGATTCCACCGCATACGATCCGTTGGCTTGCTGCACCGTCTGATAGATGATCATGCAAGGCTCTTCCGATTTATCTTTCTTCTGCATCAAGGTATAGCGGAAAGAAGTCGCTTCGCCGCTGCTGCTGCCGGTATCCTGCGCCCAATAGCCCATGCCGACCGTAAATTCGTTTCTGCCCATACCGTCGAAATAATACGTCATTCCGCTGCGATTTTTCCACGTGTCGAATAATTCGTCTGCCGCCGCCGCGTTGCCGTAATATCCTTCGTAAAGGCCCCAATTCAGGTATCTCGAAACGATAAACTGCCCTTTGCCGACATTCAGCACATAATACGAAGTCGTCGCCGTGCTTTCCGAAGAACCGTTGCTCACTTCGCAGCTTAAATATCCGCCTTCGTTCAACGTAAACACGGTTTCCACCGTACTCGTGTAAATATATATTTTTTCATCCGATTCCGTGATGCTCTGCGAATACGAGAATTTTCCGCTGATTTTCCCGTCTGCGTCCGCCAGACCAACCACCAACGGCTGAGAATATACGGCTTTCACCGCCCAGCTTCCCGTAAACGCCGTCTTTTCGCCGAGCGTCACGTCCGCGCCGTTAATCGTCAGCACATAGAAGTTTCTTCCGCCTTGCGCCGCCACCGGCTTCTTCGAAACCGCGCCGATCTTGTCGCCGTTTTCCGCGTAAATATCCGCGCTGTCATTCTTCGCTTTATACGTATACATATTCACGGAAGTCGCACTTTTCACCGTCAGCAACCCGCCGTTTGTCAACGCGCCGTAGCCGTCGAACGTGTAAGAAACTTTTTCGTTATCGTAATCCACAAACGCACGATCCGCAAACGCGTCTTTCTTCCGCAAATTCACAACATTCCCTTCGCAGGAAATACTCACGGTTTCCGTCGCTTCGTCGTAAGAAATATCAAACGCTTTCCCTTCGCATACGAAATATCCGCTCAGCGTATACTCGTTCAGCTTATATTCCACTTCCTTTTCGTTGATAATCAACTTGCCGCTCGAAGCAAACCCCGCGCCCACGCGATAATTGCCTAAGCCGTTGAAATTCACGATCTTAAACGCGGGATCTTCAGAGTCGCTCACCCAATCGCCTTCGAATTCGTCCACGCGATACAGCGTAGTATTCGTAAAGCCGGAAGTTTCCGCGCCAATCTCAAAAATCTGCCCGCTCAACGCCATAGAAGCGGCGTTAAAGCTCAGCATACCGTAGAATTCGCCCCCATTTTCCGAACCATCCGGATAATACAGATAAATCGATCCGTTTCCGAACATATCGGCATAATATTTCAAATCGTAAAATTCCTGTTGTGTCAGCCCCTGATTCGTATATTTTGTGAATACGATCCGCGCCGTGCCTTCGCCGTCTTTTCTGATACCCGAAAGCGACAGCGAAACGCCGTTGTTTGAAGAATGCCACTTGCCCGCTACGCTGCCCGCCTTACCGAAAACGCTCACCGCAGAGTTTTTGTCCGCATACAACAAACCGTCGTCGCCGAACGAAAAGAACGTGCCGTCGCTGAGTCTGATGCCGTCGCCGTACGCCGTATACGTGCCGGATGTTTCGCCGAGTTTTTTCGGCGTGCAATAGCTGCCGTTCAATTCATAGCCGTAGTACGCGTAATTCCATTTTCCCGCGCCGTCAAACGTGTAATATTTTCTCGATTGCGAAAGAATTTCCCACGTGCCTCTGAAAGCGTCGGTTTCTTTCAGCTCAACGCCGCCGATCGTCAGTTTTCCGTCCGCAAACGTTCCCGTCACGTCCGAAGAAGCTCCGTCTTCGCGTATCGTCAGCGCGCCGCCGAGAAGAGTATACGAAAACGCAATTTTCCCGCCGTTCCGTTCAATCTCGCCTTTTCCGCCGGGCGCAAACGTATATATGCCGTCCGCCGACGCAAAACTGCCGGAAATCAAGCCTGCGCCCTTCACGGCATAAAGCGGTGCGGTTTCCGGAATCAAAGTTGCCGCATTGCCGCTCTCGTCCGCCGTTTCGCCGCCGTAAATCGCAATGCCGTTCGTTTCGATCCTGCCGAGAAAACTGTACGCCTGCTGATACGCCGTCTGCGCCGCGCCCGAGAAAAGGTATCTTCCGAATTTTCCGTTATAGAAAACTATCGTTTCACCATTATACACGAAATTTCCCGTGAATTCGCCGTATTCGTCATTGCAGGTATACTGACCGTTTTCCTGCAATTCAAGAAGAATCTCGTCCGAAAGCCGATCGCCGTTCTCCGGAATCAGATAATACGAACCTTTCACCGCTTTATAATCGGCAAACGCCACGTAGAAAGTCACGTCGCGCGTGGGAATGTAGCCGTAAGGCACGGCTTGCGTAAACTCTTCGTCGAAGTAATATCCGTAAGACACATAGCCGTCTTTCGCGGCAATCGTCTGAGGCAAACTTGACGTTCCCAAGTTATACCAATACGACATCGGTTTATACACGTCTTCAATTTCGATTTTCAGCTCATCGAGTTCCGTATCGTTCTCGCCGGAAACGCGTCTTTCTTCCCCGAAATAAAGCGTCAGCTCAAACGTATACTTTTCGCTCGATGGTTCGGTATTCACCACGGGGTAAGCGTTATCGGCAAACTTCCAGTCCACGTTCTGCCAATGCAGATTAGTTTTGAGATAATCGCCGCTTAAAAGATTTACGTCGCCGTTTTTGCCGCCTTTTGCGTAGTAGCAATTCACAATACTCGCAAGATGCGCGCCGTAAACGCCTTCGCTTAAAGATTCTTTTCTTCCCGCGATCTCACCCGTAAAAGCATATTTATTTCCAAGCGCCGCCGCTGCCGTCAGTTTGCCCGCGGCAAAGCTGTCCGCAATCACCGAATCCGTCTGCGCCATACCCGCAACGCCGCCCGCATACGCATAGCAGTATTCCGAAGAATTATCATTGTCCGTAATAATCGTCTGCGCGTTCACGTCGCCCGCGGAATAGCAAGCTTCCACGGAAGTATAGTTACCGAGCCACCCCGCAACGCCGCCCGTATAGAACGCGCCGGAAACGTTCCCCAGCGAATAGCTGTGGTGAATCGTGGAAACGGTGGTTTCGTCATACGAATACACATACCCCACCAGACCGCCGGCGGTATACACCGCGCCCGCGTTGCAATTTACGTCCACGTCCGCGCCGCAGTACGCCACTTCCGA
>CALARO010000410.1 GCA_937888935.1 uncultured Clostridia bacterium | reverse complement strand
GTCAGCTCGGCGGGGCGGTATATCTGCTTTAACGGCGGCGCGAAAATCGAAGCGCAAGACGGGATTTTGAAAATTTCGGGCGCAGAAGGAGAAATTTCTTTTTCCGATTCGCATAATACGCTTCGCGGCGCGGTGCGGGCGGCGGCGGAAAAGTTTTTCAAACCGCCGAAAAATCGGTTGAAGCGCGGGTATCTCACCGAGCCGCAGTTTTGCACGTGGTCGGAAATGCTCACGCACGTAACGGGCGAAAAGCTTGTGGCGTACGCGAAAAATATCCGCGAAACGGGACTGAGCGGCGAGCTGATCATCATCGACGACGGCTGGTCGAAAGATTACGGCGACTGGCGTTTCGACGAGAAAAAGTTTCCCGATCCGCAAGGCGCGTTAAACGCCGTGCGCGCGCTCGGCTTCGATATCGCGCTGTGGGTAGTGCCGTTCGTGAATAAAGGAACGCCCGATTATCGCGATTTGGAAGAAAACGGCGCGTTCGTGCATAAAAAAAGCGGCGAAACGGCGGAAGTCGAGTGGTGGAACGGCAAGAGCGCAATGCTTGATTTTTCGTCGGCGTATGCCGTGGCGTGGTTTAGGCGCGTGCTTTGCGATTTGCAGAAGAAGTACGGCGTTGTCGGGTTTAAATTCGACGCGGGCGGCCCGAATTATTTCGCCGATTTAAAAACGGGCGAATGGCTTTCGGAAATTTCGCCCGCGAAGCAATGTTTGCTTTGGTCGGAATTCGTAGCCGATTTTTCGTATTCGGAACTTCGGGAATGTCAGAATTGCGGCGCGGAAGGCATCGTGCAGAGATTATCCGATAAACGCGCCAACTGGGGCGCAGACGGACTGAACGCGTTGATTCCGAATATCTTGCAGGCGGGGCTTTGCGGCTACTATTACTGTTGCGCGGATATGATCGGCGGCGGACAGATTGCCGATTACGAAAATATGAAGGAATTCGATCTTGAATTCTACAAGCGGTCGGCGCAATGCGCGTCGCTGTTTCCCGTTACGCAGTTTTCGTATGCTTTCTGGAATTTGTCGCCCGAACTGAAAAAGGTTGCGAAAGCGCTTTGCGATACGCGCGAAAGGTTTAAAGATTATTTCGAATCGTTGATCGACGAAGCGCAGAAAAATCGCGAACCGATCGTGCGCGCACTCGAATATGAATTTCCGAAGCAGGGTTTGCACGGCGTGCGCGACGCGTTTATGCTCGGCGATAAACTGCTTGTATC
>CALARO010000409.1 GCA_937888935.1 uncultured Clostridia bacterium | reverse complement strand
AGGGCGGCGTGCGCGTGGGGATTGCGGGCGAGTACGTGTTTGAAAACGGGAAAGTGCTGGCTTTGAAGCGCGCGACTTCGCTATGTATTCGTATTCCGCATCGCGTGCCGGGCGTTTCGGCGAAAATTTACGACTCCGTGCTGAAAGACAACTTGAAAAACGTGCTGATTATCTCTGCGCCGGGACGGGGAAAAACGACGATTTTACGGGATCTTGCCGAAAAAATCACCGAACGGACGAGCCGCAACGTGCTGATTTGCGACGAGCGCGGGGAAATCGCCGCGTGCGGGTCGCTGAAACGTGCCGACGTGCTTTCTTACGTGGATAAAAAGCAGGCGTTTTCGATGGCGTTGCGCGCGCTGCGCCCCGACGTGATCGTTACCGACGAATTATCGGAAGCGGATTGCGATGACGTGAAGCGAGCGATACGCGGGGGCGCGTATGTGGCGGCGACGGCGCATTTCAACGGCGTTTCGGCGTTGACGGAAGCGTTTCGGGGCGTATTTGACGTATACGTTGCGCTTTCGGATAGCGGCACGGGCAATATAGATGGATTATACGATAAAAATCTGCGGAAAATTCAGCCGTGAAATAAGTGAAACGGCGCGGCGGGCGGTAAACGGAGGAAAAGTGCGGCGTGGCTAAATTGATCGTGGGAATCGCGCTTGTGGTGTTTTGCGGTTTTTGCGGGTATTTACTGACAAGAAAATATCGGGTGCGAAAGGATTTTTACAAGCAATATGACGCGTTTAACCGCGATTTTTTGAATGAAATCGCGTTTTCGCGGCGACCTTTGGAATCCTGGCTTGAAAAAAAACAGTTTTCGGGAAGTTTTGAAGCGACGCTCGGCGGCTTTATGAGCGCGCTGAAAAACGGCGATACCGCGCTTGAAACGTTTGAAACGCCCGATTTTCTGAGCGAAGACGAAAAGCTTTTTGCGCGGGAATATTTTTTATCGCTCGGCAGAGGCGATTCGGAAGGACAGAAAGGGTATTTTACGGTGGCAGAAAAGACGCTTACGGCGAGAAAGGAAGCGGCGGAAAAAGATTGTGCGCGATATTGCGATCTGTACGTGAAAATGGGCGTTCTGCTGGGGCTTACATTGCTGATTTTGCTGCTTTAAGCGGAAAATCGCTTCGGGATT
>CALARO010000408.1 GCA_937888935.1 uncultured Clostridia bacterium | reverse complement strand
TGGCGAACGCAAAGCCGATTATTTCTTCAAAAACCTTTCGACCGAAGAGAAAAACGAAATCATAAAACGCGATCCGTCCTACGGCAGAATCGTCTGCCGGTGCGAACAGATCACCGAAGGCGAAATTCTTCGCGCCATCCGCGAAAACCCGCCCGCAACCGATATCGACGGCGTAAAACGCCGCACCCGCGCGGGCATGGGGCGTTGTCAAGGCGGATTTTGCCAGCCGCACGTGGCGGAACTTCTTGCGGGTGAGCAGGGCGTATCGCTCGATAAAATCACGAAGTGCAGCGGGGAATCGTATCTTGTGCAGGGGGTAACGAAATGAGCGGCGTCGAAACGAAAAACGAAATCAAAACGAATTATGATATTATCATCATCGGCGGCGGACCTGCGGGGCTTGCGGCGGCGGTGGCGGCGTACGATAAAGGCGCGCGCGATATTTTAATCGTAGAGCGCGAAGAAAAGCTCGGCGGCATTTTAAATCAATGCATACACAACGGCTTCGGCTTAACGCGCTTCAAAGAGAGTCTTGCCGGCCCGGAATACGCCGCGCGGTTTGTGGCACAAGCGCGCGAAAGAAATATCGAAACGTGGCTGAATACCACGGTGCTTTCGCTTTCCGCCGATAAAAAAGTCACGGTAATCAATAGCGAAAAGGGCGTGGCGGAATTGCAGGCGAAATCGGTGATTCTCGCCATGGGTTGCCGCGAGCGAAGCCGCGGCGCGCTGAACGTGGCAGGCACGCGCCCCGCCGGAATTTACTCGGCAGGCACGGCGCAAAAGTACGTGAATATCAAAGGCTTCATGCCCGGCAAACGCGTGGTGATTTTAGGCTCGGGCGACATCGGCTTGATCATGGCTCGCCGCATGACGCTCGAAGGCGCAAAAGTGCTTGCCGTGTGCGAAATCATGCCGTATTCCAGCGGCTTGAAGCGCAATATCGCGCAATGCCTGAACGATTTCGATATTCCCTTGTATCTCAATCACACCATCACGAAAATCGAAGGCGAAAAGCGCGTCACGGGTGTGGTGGTTTCCAAAGTCGATCAGAATAAGCAGCCGATCCCCGGCACGGAAATGCACTTTGATTGCGATACGGTGCTGTTCTCGGTGGGGCTGATCCCCGAAAACGAGCTTACGAAAGGCGCGGGCATCGAGTTATCGCCGCAAACGCGCGGCGCGTGCGTATCCCAGACGCGCGAAACGAGTATCCCCGGTATCTTCGCCTGCGGCAACGTGCTGCAGGTACACGATCTCGTGGATTTCGTATCGGAAGAAGCGGAAATCGCGGGGCGGTACGCGGCGGAATACGCCCTTCGCAGCGAAAACGGCGGCGAAAACGGCAGCGAAAACGGCAGCGAAAAAGCCGAAACGATCGCGGTGAAGAACGGCGCGAACATCTCGTACGTCTGCCCGCAGAGAATTGATAAAAGCGCGGCGGGCAACGTAAAACTGTTTTTCCGTGTGAAAGGCACGTTTAGAAACTGCACGATCACGGCGAAATGCGGCGAAGAAATCGTAGCGCAGCGCAAGAAAAAAATCGTCGTGCCGGGCGAAATGGAAAATCTCATTTTATTGCAGAATAAATTCGCGGGCGCGCAAGGCGAAATCACGGTGGAGCTGGAGGCGGAAAATGACTAAAACGTTAACGTGTATCGAATGTCCGGTAGGTTGCGAAATCAAAGTAGAGATAGAAAACGGCGAAGTAAAAAGCGTGCGCGGCAATTCCTGTCCGCGCGGCAAAATGTACGCCGAAGCGGAAGTCGTCTGCCCGCGCCGCGTAGTCACTTCCACGGTGCGCGCGGATAGCGGCGAAATGATCCCCGTAAAAACGAGCAAACCCGTGAAAAAAACGGAAATTTTCACCGTAATGGAAGCCATTAAAAACACAAAATGCCATCTGCCGGTGCAAACGGGCGAAGTGCTTGTAAAAAACATTTCCGAAGACGCCGATTTAATCGTGTCGGGCAATTTTTAAGGCGGCGCGGCGGAAATATGCTCAAAGACTACTACGGAAAAGACGCTTCCGCGCTGCTTGCAAAAAAGCTGTATCTTTTCGATATGGACGGCACGATATACCTTGGCAACAAACTGTTCGCGGGCGTAAAAGAGCTGCTCGAAAAAATCGAAAACGGCGGGGGTAAGTACGTGTTTATCACGAATAACGCCTCGAAATCCGTCAACGACTACGTTAAGAAGTTGCGCGATATGGGTTTAAAAAACGTCACGGAAGAAAATTTCTTCACGTCGGCGCAGGCGGCGGTGCTTCTGATGCAAGAAAGGCACAAAAACGATCTGATTTTCGCGCAGGGAACGCGCTCGTTTCTCGAAGAGTGCAAAAAGGGCGGATTGACTATCACCACAAGATACAGCGAAGAAGTCCGCGCCGTCCTTGTGGCATACGATCCCGAAATCACGGGCGAAAAAATGTACGCCGCGTGCAAAACGCTCACCAATTTAAAAGTGTCGTACTACGCCACGAATCCGGACTGGGTATGCCCCGTCGATTTCGGCTACGTGCCGGATTGCGGCGCAATGTGCCAGGGTTACGAGCGCGCCACGGGCAGAACGCCGGTATTTATCGGCAAGCCGCAGCCGGAAATGATTTTCGAAGCGATGAAAAAATTTTCCGCTTCCCGCGAAGAAACCGTCGTCATCGGCGATCGGCTGTATACCGACATCGCCTCGGGCAACAACGCGGGCGTAGATACCCTGTGCGTTTTAAGCGGCGAAGTGAAAATCGGCGAGATAAACGCGGCGCAGGGCGCGCAAAAACCCGCATACGTGTTAGCGCACGTCAATCAACTTTTATAAAAAAATTTTGCCGCCGTGCTTCTTTCAAGCACGGCGGCAAACCTGGCGACCCGAACGAGGCTCGAACTCGTGACCTCCAGCGTGACAGGCTGGCGCTCTAACCAACTGAGCTACCGGGCCGTAAAAACGGCTATAAACAAGCGAAACGCAAAAACGGGGCGAAAGGGGAAGAAGAAAGCGAAAATTTGGTGGGCCTTCACGGATTCGAACCGCGGACCAATCGGTTATGAGCCGACAGCTCTGACCACTGAGCTAAAGGCCCTCGCTTGCCCTTTTCGGCGCGCCTTTTGCAAAACGCTTGTATATCATAACTTATTTTGCGCGATTTGTCAAGCAATTTTCGGGCGGTTTTCAAAACTTTCTTTCGCCCGCGCGCAAAAGCCGGTACAAAAAAATAAAAAAGGGGGCAGACAGTAAAAAGTCCGCCCCTTTTAAAACGCCGTTTTTTAATCGTCTTTCTTTTCGTCCTGCCCGTCGGAATTTTCCGTCTTGCCACCATCGGAACTGCCGTTG
>CALARO010000407.1 GCA_937888935.1 uncultured Clostridia bacterium | reverse complement strand
TTTAGAAGACGATACGCTGGCGCGGCTCATTTCCATGCCGAACGTGATCGTCACTTCGCATCAGGCGTACCTTACAAACGAAGCTCTTGAAAATATCGCCGAAACCACGTGCGAAAATTTAAGCGCGTTCTTCAAAGACGGTTCTGCGCCGAACGAAGTGAAGGCTTAACGACGGCTTGACAAGCCACGGATAATTCAATAAAAAATTTCTTTTGTTCCGCCGTAAAATCCCGTTACGGCGGAATAAATATTTTCGGCGAGTTTGTCCGTTTCGAAGCAGCGTTTCGCCGCGCCCGAAAGTCTGCGCTCGTCCGCATACCGAAGCACGCAGGGGAACGCGCCCGAAGAAAGGGCGGCGAGCAGATCTTTTCTCTCTTTTTTTACGGCGAGCGGCTTGATATACAGCGGCTCGGTAAGACATTCAAAAACGAGTTCCTTTCGGATTTTCAATAAATTTTGCAGTAAAATCCGGCTTACGCGCGAAGCGGGGTATCGCCTGGACGTGAGCGCGTATACGACGTCCGACTGCGATTTCGCGGCTTTTTTCAAAGCGTTTTCCAAACCTTCGGATACGTCCGCCGTGCGCGCAAGCTCGCTTTTTTCCGCCGTAAGCACGGCGATTTTTTCCGCTGTTTTCAAAGCTTCGCTTGTAAGCTTCGCGCCTTTGACGTCTTCGTAAACGCAGGCGGGAAGATCGGCGGAAAGGGCGGCGAAATCGCCGTTTTCAAGCGCGCGACGGATTGCCGAAGCGGAAGAAAATTCCGCCGCGCCGCATTGCGCCAAAGCGGAGTTTTTATATTCGCCGCGCCGCGGAATCGGCAGCAGCGAAACGCTTTCGCGCTTACCTTCTTTGAGTAGCGCGCGCGCGTATTCCAAGCCGAGAATATCGTTCGGCGAAGACAAAAGGGGGTACGCCGCCGTGTTTTTCAAAGCTTCGCCGCGCGCCGCCGCAAACGAAAAGCCGCGACTTAAAAATTCTTTCGCCTTTTCCATATACGCGCGCTCGTCGTTTAAAATTTCCGCCGCCGCGTAAAAATCGCTTTCCGCATGTTCCGCGCCGAACGAAAGGCAGGAAAAACCGGGCAGCGAGCAAAGAATACGGATTGCGCCGCGCGCGAAAATTTCCGCCGCCGAAGAAGAAAATACGGGCGGCAGGGAAATCACCGCGTCCGCCCCGCACAAAACGGCGTGCTTTGCGCGGACGCGCGCCGGCAAAATCGCAGCTTCGCCGCGCTGGGTGAAATATTCGCTCATCACGCACACGATCGCGTCTGCGCCCGAGCGTTTTTTCGCTTCGCGAAGCTGATATTCGTGTCCGAGATGGAAAGGATTGTATTCGCAGACTACGCCGCATATTTTCATAAACTTCTCCGTGACGATTTTTTTAAATCGTTGCCTGATTTTGCGTTTTTTTCCTTTACATTCGTTTGAGAATGTGTTATAATAATCTTGTTGCGCGTAAAAAGCGCGTTTTTTGCGCTTCACGCAATGATTATACAATAAATCGAAAAAAAAATAAAGCGTTTACGGGAGATAATTTTCAATGAAAAACGTACTCGAACAAATTAAAGAGAAAGCGAAAGCCCTGAAAAAGACCATCGTGCTTTGCGAGGGCGAAGATTCCCGCGTGGTGAAAGCCGCTGCGGACGCAACGAAAGAGGGCATCGCGAAAATCGTGCTGCTCGGCAACGAAGAAGAGATCAAAAAGGCGAACCCCGAAATTGATCTTACGGGCGTG
>CALARO010000406.1 GCA_937888935.1 uncultured Clostridia bacterium | reverse complement strand
CACGCCGTCACGGTTTTCCCCGTGCCGCCTTTCCCGCTTGTGATCACGATTTTTCTTGCCATGTCCGAGCCTCCCCGTTCCGTCGCCGTGAAAATCATTATACGATAAATTTCCCCGCACATTTTGTAAAATTTTGTCGGATAAAGGGCATTTTCCGCGAAAACGTATAAAAAATCGGCAGAAAAAACGCGGCGCATAAACTCACGCGCCGCAAAAATCAAGCCGATAAACAGGCGAATAAAAATAAGTCAGATATATTTTTCGTACTCGGCGTAAGCTTCGTCCAGAGCCTTATGCACTTCTTCGAGCCGTGCGCAGCGTTTTTGCAATTCGGGGTAATTCTGCGCGATTTCGGGCGTGGAAATTTCTTCCGTCAAAGCGGCTTCTTCCGCTTCGAGCGCGGCAACGAGCTTTTCGATTTCGCTTGTTTTCTGCCGCCGTTTGGCTTCCGCCGCGCGTTCTTCGCGGCTTTGGTGCGAACTCGACTTTTTCTGTTCGCGCGCGTACAGGTAGGCGGCTTTTTCCTTTTCTTCGCGTTCTTTCGCCGCCGCGGCAGCCGCTTCCCGCTTCTTTGCAAGGTACGCTTCATACCCGCCGCGATAGAGCGTAAGCGACTGATTTTCGATTTCCGCAATCTCGCCCGCCACCGCTTCGATAAAATATCTGTCGTGCGAAACGATTAAAAGCGTGCCGTCGAATTTTTGCAAAGCTTTTTCCAAAGCTTCGCGCGCGGGCAGATCGAGATGGTTTGTCGGCTCATCCAGAATCAGAAAATTCCCGTGTTCGTTTTCTAAAACCGCCAGAGCAAGCTTCGCCCGCTCGCCGCCCGAAAGCGCAGAAACGTTTTTATAAACGTCTTCGGCGGAAAGTCCCGCCTGCGCAAGATCTTTGCGCACGGAAGTCTGATCGGAAAGCACGCGCCGCCCCCAAAGCTCGGAAAGCACCGTTTCGTTGCCGTTCAGCTCGGCGTTTTCCTGATCGTAATAGCCGACGCGCACAAACCGCCCCAGCCGAAGATCGCGGTTTTTCCCGCGCGCGATCTCTTTCACAAGCGTAGATTTTCCCGTGCCGTTTTCGCCCACAATCGCGCACTTATCGCCCCGCCGCAGCGAAAAAGAAGCGTGGGAAAGCAAAATTTTGCCGCCCGCTTCCACGCTGAAATTCTCGCCGTCAAGCACGTTTTCGTAAGACGGAACGTCGTAAGTAAACGAAAACGAAGGGGGTATCGGCGGAACGAACGGCTTTTCTTTCACTTCCAGAGCTTCCAGTTTCTTCACGCGATCCTGCGCCGCCCGCGCGGAAGTGGCGCGCACGCGGTTTTTATCGATAAACGCCTGCAATTTCTTCGTTTCTTCAAGGTACGCTTCGTATTCTTTCTCTTCGCGCGCGATTTTGTCGGCTTTCAGCTTCTTGTACGCCGTGTAATTTCCCTTAAACGCGCAAAGCCGCTTGTTTTCAATCTCGAAAATGATTTTCACCGTGCGGTCGAGAAAAAATCTGTCGTGCGAAACGGTGAAAAGCGCGCCCTTGTACGAAGCGAGATAATCTTCCAGAAAGAACACCGTCTTAATGTCCAGGTGGTTGGTCGGCTCGTCTAAAATCAACAAATCCGGCTCTTCCAAAAGCAAACGGCACAGTTTCAGCCGCGTTTTTTCGCCGCCGCTCATCGTGGAAATCTTCTGCTCGTACCGCTCGGCAAACCCCATGCCGTTCAGAACGGTTTTCAGCTTCACTTCGAAGTTGTACGAATCCCGCGCCGCCACGCGCTTCGTAAGATTTTCGTAGCGCGCCGAAAGCTCGGAAAATCGCCTGTCCCGCACGTCGTGCGAAGCGCAGCGCGCAATCTCTTCTTCCGTTTCGGAAAGAGCTTCCAGAAGCCGTATATCTTCGGCAAAAACGCCGCGCATCTCTTCGTAGGCCGAGTTTTGAGAATCATACCCGCCGTTTTGCGCCAGGTAGCCGATGCGTATGCCGTTCTTTTTAAAAAGCACGCCGCTATCGGGCGTAAGCTCGCCTAAAATCAATCGGATCAGCGTGGTTTTGCCTTCGCCGTTTCCGCCCACAACGCCCACGCGCTCGCCTTCGTTCAAAGTAAAGCACAAGCCTTCCAAAAGCGGCTCGCCCGCATACCCGAAATTTAAATTTTCCGCCGTAATCAACATAATAATACCGCCGTTTTCTGCTCAAACTGTCTTTGCCGTGAAAATAGAAAATAAACTCAAAAAAATCCGTGAAATCGAAGCCGAGCTTGCCTTCGCCAAGCCTTCCCGCGCCGCCGCCTTAACGCGCAAACTCGCAAAATTGAAGCCGCAAATATAGGGTGGGGAACAAGGGGTAAAGGGCGGAAGCAAGCGAAAAATCCGGCTCAATAATCCCACTTCGGAATGTATTTTTCACCCGAAGAAGAACGCTTCTGCACGAAAACATTCGAAATACCGAGCGCGAACGCCGCGTTCACCGCTTCGTTGTATTCGCGCGCCGTCACGCCGCGTTTCAGCTCGGGAAAGTCGTTAATTTCGCCGAACGGCGTGTATTGGCTCATCAGCGATAAATACGG
>CALARO010000405.1 GCA_937888935.1 uncultured Clostridia bacterium | reverse complement strand
CGGAAAACGCGATTACCGCGCGCTCGTGCGATCTTGTGCGGGCGGTGCTGACGGGCGAAGTGAGCTTCGATCGCCTGGCGCTTGAAACGACGGTGCGGGAAGCTCTGGAACGGAAATATTTCTGCGCCACGGTAAAGGACGAAACGCGGGCGAAGTGTGATTTCGCGCTTCTTGCCAAGGAAAATTCGCTGTGCGGCGAGTTCGTGCGGCAGGCTCTTGCGCGGCAGGACATGAGCGCGGAAGAAAAGGACGCGGCGATACGGCTCGGCTTGAACGCGCTCGATCGCGGCGCGGCGGAGCTTTGAAAACTTTGAAAAAATGAAAATACTCTATCTCGAAATTGAAAATTACGGCAATTTAAGCAATCTCACGGGCGCGCGGCGCGTGGATTTTCGCGGCGGTCTGCAGGAATTCCGCGAGCCGAACGGTCGGGGCAAAACCACGCTGTGTTCGTTTATCCGCGCGATGTTTTACGGACTGAAATCGCGGCGGGAAAACGACGTTTCTTTCGGCGATCGCGAGCATTATTATCCGTTTTCGGGCGGCAGATTCGGCGGCTCGGTAACGTTTTCGCGCGCGGGAAAGACGTGCCGCGTCGAGCGGTTTTTCGATGAGAAATCCGCCACGCGCGATCGCTTCCGCTACTTTGAAAACGGCGAAGAAATCGCGGCGGACGGCGATAAGATCGGCAAAGAAATTTTCGGACTGGACGAAGAAGCGTTTTTGCGTTCGCTCACGTTCGACGCGCGCGAAGCGGAAATTTCGGCGACGGACGGCATGAAAGAGCGGCTCGGGGCGATTGCGGAAGGCACAACTTCGGGCAGGAACGCCGCGGCGGCGATCGAAATTCTTGAAAAGCGGCGCAAGGAAATCTGCGGCGACAGAAAGAACGCGGACAGCGAGATATACCGCCTTGATCGCGAACGGGCGCGGCTGAATGCGGAAGCGGCGGCTCTCGAAGACGCGGCGCAAGCGGCGGACGGCTTATACGCGGCGCGCGCCCGGCTGAAAGCGGAAATCGCGGCGGCGGAAAAGGAAGAAACGGCGTTTTCGGGCGCGGAAGCATTGGAAGAGAAGCGGTCGCGGTACGCCGAACTCGTCCGTCAGGCGAAAGAAGCGGATTTCAGGCGCGCGGAAATCGAATCGCGATACCCCGCGGGACTGGTCTCCGAAAAAGAAATCGAGCGGCTGCGGCTGGGGCAGACGGCGATCGCGCGGCTTTCGGGCGAGCTTTCCGGCATGGGGTGCGCGCCCGCGGAAAAGCGGAAAAGCGGCGGTCGGTCGGCGCAACTTTGGCTTGCGGCGGCGGGTGCGGCGGGCGCCGGAGCCTCCTTCTTTGCCGCGGCGGCGGCAAAGACCTGC
>CALARO010000404.1 GCA_937888935.1 uncultured Clostridia bacterium | reverse complement strand
CTCTTCGCGGGAAGACCGTGGAAGAGATTATGTGCAAATAAGGAGGCGCGAACAATGGCAAAAATCAGAGTAACGCTTGAAAAAAGCACGATCGGCGAAGTGATTTCCGTAAAAGAAACCGTGCGCGCGCTCGGTTTAAACAAAATTCGTTCTTCCAAGGAATGGGAAGACACCCCCGCCGTACGCGGAATGATCAAAAAAGTGCGTCATCTCGTGAAAGCGGAAAATATTTAAGGAGCGTACAATGAGAATAGATACTCTTTCTCCCGCACCGGGAGCAACGACGAAAGCGAAGAGACTGGGCAGAGGTATCGGCTCGGGACTCGGCAAAACGTCGGGTAAAGGACATAAAGGACAATGGGCGCGTTCCGGCGGCGGCGTGCGTCCCGGATTCGAAGGCGGACAGATGCCTATCGCTCGCCGCGTACCGAAGAGAGGCTTTAACCACGCGGGTAAGGAATACGTGATCGTAAACCTTGCGAACCTTGCGGATCTTCCCGAAGGCACGGTGGTAGACTACGGCTTCGTGATGGAAAACGGTCTTGCGAAAGCGGTGAAGAACAACTGCGGCTTGAAAGTACTCGGCGACGGGGAACTGAAAGTTGCGCTCACCGTAAAGGCTGCGAAATTTTCCGAGAGTGCGAAAGCTGCGATCGAAGCGGCGAAAGGCACGGCGGAAGTCCTGTAAAAAAGAAATAAAAGCTTGAAACTTCGTTGAAAAACGGTTGATTTAGTCGGGGAAAAGCAAAAATTTTTCTCGGCTAAGAGCTTATATTTCCCCCTTTCGTTTCCGCGGGTAAAAGCGCGGAAAAGCGGCGGTTTTGCAGGTATTCCGGTTGCGGTAAAACGCAGCCCGGAAGCAACAGAAATTCGGAGAAAAAAATGTTACAAACACTTATCAATGCGTTTAAGGTGAAGGATATCAGGGTGAAAGTATGGAAAATGCTTTTGCTTCTTCTGATTTTCCGCATCGGGTGCTACATTCCGATCCCCGGGCTTGATACAAGCGCGTTTTCCGATAGCGTAACGGGCAACGATTTTCTCACCCTGATGAACAGCATCACGGGCGGCTCGCTGGCAAACGGCACGCTGTTCGCGCTCGGCATCGGACCGTACATCAACGCGTCAATCATTATGCAGCTTTTGTGCGTAGGTATTCCGGCTCTCGAACGCCTTTCCAAACAGGGCGAAGAGGGGCAGAAAAAAATCGCGCAATACACAAGATACTGCACCATTCTTCTTGCCGTAATTCAGTCGATCGGAATCATCGTGAATTTCGCCAATCAGTCGAACGCGGTGAATAAGAGTCTGTTCTTCGACAGCGCGTTTCTTGCCGGCTTCTTCATGACGGTTGTCTACACGGCGGGCGCGTTCCTTGTAATGTGGCTCGGCGAAAGAATCACCGACTACGGCGTGGGCAACGGACAATCCATGATCATCTTCGTGGGTATTTTAGCCACGGCGGGGCAGGCGATCATCGCCAAAATTATGGATATTCCGAACAACAGCGACGCCATCTGGCAGCTCGTTGCGTTCGTGATCGTGTGCGCGGTGGTATTCTTCGCCGTCGTGTACGTAGATCTTTCGGAAAGAAAAGTGCCTGTGCAGTACGCAAAGCAGATCAAGGGCAGAAAGATGTACGGCGGTCAGTCGTCCGTAATCCCCATTCGTATTTCGGGCAGCGGCGTTATGCCACTCATCTTCGCGTTCTCGATTTTGTCCTTCCCGCAGATGATTTCCGGCTTGTTCTGGCCGAACGGCGGATTCTACACGTGGTGGACGAAATGGATGACCGGCTCTTCTTCAATCGCGGGCGGACGTATTCTGTACTCGTTCGTGCTGTGCCTTCTGATTTTTGCATTCTCGTTCTTCTATGCGCAGATGCAATTCAATCCGGAAGACGTATCGAAGAGCATACAGCAGAACGGAGGCTTCATTCAGGGGATTCGTCCCGGCAAGGCTACGGAAAACTATCTGAAAAAGATTTCCAACCGTATCACCCTGTTCGGCGCGATCTACCTTTCGCTCGTGGCGTTCATTCCCGCGCTTGCATTCGCGTGGGCAGATCCTACGGGTACGCTTGTAAACGTATTTTCCACAACGGGTATTCTCATCGTCGTATCCGTGGCAATGGAGTTTGAAAAACAGCTTCAGGCGCAGATGATGATGAAGAATTATAAAGGCTTTTTGAAGTAATCGGCATGCCGCCCTTGCGGCGGCTTGCGGAATACGGAACACAGATACGGAGAACATCGGCAGATGAATATTATCTTACTCGGCGCGCCCGGCGCGGGCAAAGGCACGCAGGCAACGCGCATTTCCGAGCGTTTCGGTATGCCGCACATTTCCACGGGCGACATTTTCCGCGCGAACATCAAAAATCAGACGGAAATCGGCGTTCTTGCGAAATCGTATATTGATAAAGGGCAGTTAGTGCCGGACGAAGTTACGTGCAAAATCGTGGAAAACCGTTTGCAGGAAGACGATTGCAAAAACGGCTATCTGTTAGACGGCTTCCCCCGCAACGTGTTTCAGGCGGAAGCGCTTGAAAAATTCACGAAGATCGACGCGGTGGTGAATATCAATATTGATTTCTCGCTGCTGATGGCTCGTCTTTGCGGCAGAAGAGTGTGCAGAAACTGCGGCGAAAGCTATCACGTTTCCACGCTCGGCGGCAAAACCACGTGCGATCGTTGCGACGGCGAATTGTATCAACGCCCGGACGACAACCCCGAAACCGTGCAGAAACGGTTAGACGTGTACGGCGCGCAGACCGCGCCCCTTATCGACTACTACACGAAGAAGGGTTTGATTTTAAACTTCACGGGTACGGACGAACCGCCCGAAGTGTTGTTTAAAGAAATTGCGAACGTGCTGGAACAATACAGATGAGCATTATCACGAAAACCGACGCGGAAATCGAACTGATGCGCGAGCCTTGCGCGATCGTGCGCGATACGCTTGCGTTCGTGGGCGAAAGAATCCGCGCGGGCATGAGTACGAAAGAAGTTGACGAACTCGTCGAAAAGTTTATCCGCGCAGCGGGGGCGTCCCCCTCGTGTCTCGGGTACGGCGGTTTTCCCGCCTCGGCGTGCGTATCGATCAACGAGATGGTGGTACACGGTATCCCGGACGAAAAGACGATTTTAAAAGACGGCGACATCGTCACGGTGGATTTATGCGCGTATAAAAACGGGTTTCACGGCGACGCCGCCCGCACCTTTCAGATCGGCAACGTATCGGAAGAGAAGCGGCTTTTGGTGGAACGCACGAAGGAATGTTTCTTCAAAGGCATCGAAAACCTGCGCGCGGGAACGCCCTTGTACGACATCGGCTATCGCGTACAGAAGTACGCCGAATCGTTCGGCTACGGGGTGATCCGTTCGTATACGGGGCATGGGATCGGGCGCGAGATGCACGAAGATCCCGCCGTGCCGAACTACGGTAAACTCGGCACAGGTCCGCGGCTCAAAGCGAACACGGTCATCTGTATCGAGCCGATGATCTCGATGGGCAACTATCGGGTGCGGATTTTAGACGACGACTGGGGCGCGGTGACGATCGACGGCTCGCCCGCGGCGCACTACGAAAACACGGTGGTGATCCGCGAAGACGGCGTAGAAATCTTAACGCTGTAACCCCCCGGCGCAAAAGAAAAACAATCAGCGACAAATAAAAAGACAAACGATCGAATATCAATCGGAGGAGATTTTCGTGTCCAAAGACGACGTAATCGAAGCGGAAGGCAAGGTGCTTGAAGCGCTGCCCAACGCAACATTCAAAGTGCAGCTTTCCAACGGTCACACCATCACGGCGTACATTTCGGGCAAGCTTCGTATGAATTATATCCGTATCATCGAAGGCGATACGGTGAAGCTTGAAATGAGTCCGTATGATCTGACGAAAGGAAGAATCACGTGGCGCAGCAAATCGTAATCGCGCCTTCACAAAGAAACTATCAAGGAGAAAAGAAAAATGAAAGTAAGACCTTCCGTAAAACCTATGTGCGATAAGTGCAAAGTGATCAAGAGAAACGGCAGAGTGATGGTGATTTGCTCGAAGAGCAAGAGCCACAAACAAAGACAGGGCTAAGCGTAAAGCAACGATTTTTTCAAAGAACGG
Source organism: uncultured Clostridia bacterium (assembly GCA_937888935.1). Lineage (GTDB taxonomy): Bacteria > Bacillota > Clostridia > Christensenellales > Borkfalkiaceae > Scatosoma. The sequence goes on along the minus strand of CALARO010000404.1, from coordinate 3,676 downwards.
CGTTACGCCGTTCTTTGGCGAAATTTTTTTTAAAAAAGCGTTATATCGCGGCGGAAAAACGCTTGACAAAGTTTGCCGCCCCGTGATATAATATTGTATACGGTTAAAAATAGGGTATCTTGCGCTGTTTTGCAAAAAATTTGCGTAAAAACGCTGAAAATATCCTTGAAAACGGCTGAATTTTTGCTTGAAAACGGGGCAAAAATTCGGTTTTATCGTGTATTTTGCCCCGAAAAAGCCTTATTTTTCGCAGAAAAACAGGCAAAATCACGGGAAAAACAGCCGGAAATCAAAGAAAAACACCGTAAAAACAAGACAATAATACGGCAAATCGCGAAAGTATTTTCCACTACCCGAGCGGCGCGTCGTTGGCAATAGAGAAAAATATTAAACAAAAATTTTAACACGGAGGATTCAGAACATTATGGCACGTATTGCCGGTGTTGATTTACCCAGAGAAAAGAGAGTGGAAATCGGTCTGACTTACATTTACGGAATCGGTCTTGCCACCTCGAAAAAAATTCTCGCGGAAACGGGCATTGATCCCGATAAGAGAGTGAAAGATCTCGACGAGAACGACGTTTCCAAACTGAGAGAATATATTGATCACAACGTAAGAGTGGAAGGCGAACTTCGCAGCGAAGTTTCTTTAAACATCAAGAGATTGATGGAAATCGGCTGCTATCGCGGTATCCGCCACAGAAAGGGCTTGCCCGTCCGCGGACAAAGCACCAAGAGAAACGCGCACACCCGCAAAGGTAAGGCGCGCGCTATCGCAGGCAAAAAGAAATAATCACGGAGGAGAATAGATCATGGCAGAAGTGAAAAACGCTAAAAAGGCGGGTACTCCTCGTAAACGTAAGGAGCTTAAAAAAGTAGACAAAGGACAGGTGCATATCCAGTCCACGTTCAATAATACTCTCGTTACCATCACGGATATGAGCGGCAACGCCATTTCGTGGTCGAGCGCGGGCGCGCTCGGGTACAAGGGCAGCAGAAAGGGTACGCCGTTCGCGGCGCAGATGGCTGCCGAAACCGCGGCGAAGGCGGCGAAAGAACACGGTCTTCGCAGCGTGGAAGTGTATGTGAAAGGCCCGGGTGCGGGCAGAGAATCCGCGATCCGCGCGTTGGCGGCCTGCGAATTGGAAGTAACGCTTATTTCCGACGTTTCGCCCATCCCTCACAACGGTTGCAGACCCCCCAAGCGCCGCAGAGTATAATGTAAAGGCAGGAAGAAGATTATGGCAACTTATAGAGAAGCAAAATGTAAACTGTGCAGAAGAGAAGGTGCGAAACTTTTTCTGAAAGGCGATAAATGCTATATGGACAAGTGTCCGTTTAACAAGCGTCCCGTTGCGCCCGGTCAGCACGGCGCAGACAGAAAGAAGGTTTCCGAATACGGACTGCAGCTGCGTGAAAAGCAAAAGACGAAGAGAATTTACGGCGTGCAGGAAGGACAATTCAGAAAATACTACGAAATGGCGGATCGTATGAAGGGCGTTACCGGCGAAAACATGCTTTCGCTTCTGGAAAGACGGCTTGACAACGTGGTGTTCAGAATGGGCGTTGCCCCTTCGAGAACGCTGGCGCGCCAGATCGTGAATCACGCGCACATTTCCGTGAACGGCAAAACCGTTACCATTCCTTCGTATATCGTGAAGGCGGGCGACGTGGTTGCGGTGAAGGAAAACAGACGTTCCAACAAATATTTTACCGCTCTGAAGGAGACGAAGTCGGGCGCGACGATGCCGAAGTGGGTAGAGTTCGACCGCGAAACGCTGGAAGGAAAAGTTCTTGCGCTTCCCACGAGAGAAGATATCGACAGTCAGATCGCAGAGCATATGATTGTCGAGTTGTACTCCAAATAATCATATAGCTTAAGGAGGTATTATATGATCGAAATGGATATGCCTAAGCTCGAAGTGCTGGAAAACGACGATTTCTATGCGAAAGTCGTTTGCGAGCCTTTAGAGAAGGGTTTCGGTCTTACAATCGGCAACTGCCTCAGAAGAATTCTGCTTTCCGCTTTGCCCGGCGCGGCGGTGGAAGGAATTAAATTCCTTGACGGAAGCGTGAAACACGAGTTTTCCGCCGTTAAGGGAATCAAAGAGGACGTCACGGAAATTATTCTTAATTTGAAGACGCTCGCTTTGCGCACGAAAGTTACCGATAAAGCTTACGAAAAGGTGCTTCACATCACGAAGGAAGGTCCTGCGGTGCTTACCGGCGCGGATCTCAATGTGGACGCCGAAGTAGAAGTGATCAACAAGGATCAATACATCTGCACGATTGACGAGGGCGGCAAGTTTGACGTAGAGCTTACCGTGGGCAGAGGCAGAGGCTATCGCCCCGCGAAGGAAAACAAGCAGCCCGTTGTGGATTATATTGCGATTGATTCCATCTATACTCCCGTACAGAAAGTGAATTACACCGTAGAGCCTACGCGCGTAGGTCAGGCGGTGGACTACGATAAACTGACGATTGAAGTGTGGACGGACGGAACGTTTTCGGGAAAAGAAATCATTTCGCTGGCGGCGAAGATTATGCAGGATCATATCGGATTGTTCGTGAATTTAAGCGAAACGATCAAGGGTATGGATATTCTTGTGAAAACCGAGGACGACAAGCAGCAGCAGATACTCAGAATGGTTATCGAAGATATGGATCTTTCCGTGCGTTCGTATAACTGCCTGAAACGCGCCAACATTCATACGGTAGAAGATCTTACGAAAAAGACTGAAGACGATATGCTGAAGGTGAGAAATCTCGGCAGAAAATCGCTGGACGAAGTGATCGCGAAGCTCGAGTCTTACGGTCTGTCATTAAGTAAACAGGAGGATTAAAACAATGCCCGGCAAATTGGGAAGAACTTCGAAAGAGAGAAACGCTCTTTTGAGAAATCAGGCTTCGCAGCTTCTTTGGTACGGTAAAATCGAAACCACCGCGCCGAAGGCGAAAGAGTTGCAGTCTTATGTGGAAAAACTTATTACGAAAGCCGTGAATACCTACGACGACAACATCGAATTCGAGGTGGTGAAGAAGGATAAGAACGGCAAAGAAATCAAAGCGACGAACATTAAGGACGGCGCGAAGAAGCTTGCCGCTCGCCGCGCGATTATGGCGAAAACCTACGATTTACAGGAAATCAAAGGCTTCGACGAGAAAAAGAGCGCGTTTAAGGCGAGAACGGCGGACGTTCAGCACCCCTTGATGGACAAACTCTTCAACGAGATCGCCCCGAAATACGCGGCGAGAAAGGAAGAAACGAAGCAAGGCGGCGGTTACACGAGAATTTACCTTCTTGGCGCGCGTCGCGGCGACGGTGCGGAAACGGCGATTATCGAATTGGTGTAAATTCGATTTTTGCGCTGTTTATGCGCCGGTAGGCGTTGTTTTATACGCCGTTTTGAGTCGGACGTTTTTGAGTTGAATGTTTTTGACTTGGTCGTTTGGCGGCAAGCGAAGCGTTTGACGAATAGCGAAACGTTTGGCGAATAACGAAGCGGTCGGCGGAAGTTATGTAAAACTTAACAATCGGATTTGGCGGACTTTTGCGGTGCGGGCGGCTTTTGAATTTGAGCGCTCGGCGGTGGAAGTGCCGTTAAATCCGATTTTGTTTTGTGGCTCAAAGTCAAATGTTGGGGTATGAAAAAAGGAAAAAAGTTAAAATAAATTC
>CALARO010000403.1 GCA_937888935.1 uncultured Clostridia bacterium | reverse complement strand
GGCGCAAGGCTACAAGGACGTGAAGCAGAAAACCGCTTACGTGAAATTCAGGGTGAAGGGCGAGCAGAATTTGTATATTCTCGCCTGGACGACGACTCCGTGGACGTTACCTTCGAACGTGGCTTTGTGTATGCACCCCGATTACGAATACGTGCGCGTGAAGATGAACGGCAGCGGCGAAGAATATATTCTTGCCGAAGGTCTTTTAAGCGCGGTACTCGGGGCGGCGGAAGGCGTGAAGGACGAAGACGGAAACGTTTCGGGCGGCTATACCGTTTTAAGCAAGAAGAAGGGCGCGGAATACGAGCATACGGCTTACGAGCCGTTGTACCCGTTCGGGAAAGAAGTTTTCAAATTCCGCGAAGAAGCGTACTACGTGGTGAACGATACCTACGTGACTTTAACGGACGGCACGGGCGTGGTGCATATCGCCCCGGCGTTCGGCGAAGACGACTACCGCGTGGGAAGAAAATATAATCTGCCCGTGGTGCAGCTGATCGACGAAGAAGGGAAATTTCCCGCGGGTTGCGGATTTTTAACCGGATTGCACGCGCAGGCGGCGGACGAGAAGGTGCTTGCCGATCTGAAAGAAACGGGAAGACTTCTGAAATCGGTGGAAATTCTGCACTCGTATCCTTTCTGCTGGCGGTGCGATACGCCGCTTATTTACTACGCGCGTTCGAGCTGGTTTATCAAAGTTACGGCGGTGAAAGATCGCCTGATCGCGGCGAACAGATCGGTGAATTGGATGCCCGAAACGATTAAGGAAGGGCGCATGGGCAACTTCCTTGAAAACGTGATCGACTGGGGCTTATCGCGCGACAGATACTGGGGTACGCCGCTGCCCGTGTGGGTGTGCGAAGATTGCGGCGAGATTACGGTGATCGGCTCGAAAGCGGAACTCAAAGAAAAGTGCGGCGTGAAAGGCGATATAGAATTGCACCGCCCGTATCTTGATAATCTCACCTGCAAATGCGGCAAGTGCGGCGGAACAATGAAGCGCACGCCCGAAGTGATCGACTGTTGGTTCGATTCGGGTTCGATGCCGTTCGCGCAGTACCATTACCCGTTTGAAAACGCGGACTTATTTCATGAAACGTTCCCGGCGGACTTCATTTCGGAAGCGGTGGATCAGACGCGCGGGTGGTTTTACACGTTGCTTGTGATTTCCACGATTTTATTCGATCGCGCGCCGTTTAAAAACTGCATCGTTTTAGGACACGTGAACGACAAAAACGGTGTGAAGATGAGCAAGCACAAGGGCAACGTGGTAGATCCTTTCTCCGTGCTGGATAAGCAGGGGGCGGACGCGGTGCGCTGGTATTTCTACACTTCTTCCGCGCCGTGGATTCCTTCGCGTTTCTACCCCGAAGCGGTGAGCGAATCGCAGCGCAAATTTATGGGTACGCTGTGGAACACGTATGCGTTTTTCTGCCTGTACGCGGACATCGACAGTTACGATCCTTCGAAGTACGACTTGAAAAAGTGCAAGCTTTCTCTGATGGACAAGTGGGTGCTTTCGAAGCTGAACACGCTTGTGAAAAACGTGGACAAGGGTCTTGCAAATTACGAAATCACCGAGAGCGCGCGGGCGATTCAGGAATTTACCGACGAGCTTTCGAATTGGTACGTGCGCCGCGGCAGAGAACGCTATTGGGGCAGCGGCATGACGGAAGACAAGGCGGCGGCGTATACCACTTTGTGGCACGTATTATACACGCTTTCTTTGATTTCCGCGCCGTTTACGCCGTTTATCGCGGAAGAAATGTACCAAAATCTTGTGCCGAATTTCTTTAAGAACGCGCCGAAATCCGTGCATCTTTGTTCCTTCCCCGAAGCGGACGAAAACGCGATAGACGAAAAGCTGGAAGCGGGCATGGAAGCGGCGATGAACGTGGTGAATCTCGGCAGAGCCGCGCGCAACGACGGCAACGTGAAAAACCGTCAGCCGCTTAAGAAAATGTTTGTGGTGACTCCGCGCGGCGTTTCGCTTTCGGACGGGTTGAAACAAATTGTTCTGGACGAATTAAACGTGAAAGAGTACGACGAGGCGAACGACGCGGACGAATTCATTTCGTATAAACTGAAGCCGCAGCTGAAAACGCTTGGTCCGAAATACGGCAAAAAGCTCGGCGTGATTTCGGCGTTTCTGGCAAAGTGCGACGGAAAACAGGCGAAGATAATCGTGGATGCCGTGAAAGACGGCGGTTTGTATACGCTGGAAAGCGATAAGGAAATCGTACTCGGCGAAGCCGATTTGCAGATTTTCACCGAAAGCAAGTCCGGCTACGTATCTGCGTGCGACAAGGGGTATACCGTGGCTCTCGATACGTTTTTGACGCCGGAATTGATCCGCGAAGG
>CALARO010000402.1 GCA_937888935.1 uncultured Clostridia bacterium | reverse complement strand
AATTTATTTTAACTTTTTTCCTTTTTTCATACCCCAACATTTGACTTTGAGCCTTTTTTTATATGAATAACAACTGTTATGTCACGCATAATAATTATGTGTGACATAACAATATTGTTACGTCAGGCATAATTATTATATCAGGCATAGTTCTTCAAAAAATTTTTTTGAACGCATTTTGAAGGCATTTTGAAGTATGATTTCCGCATCTAAAGGGGCGAAATTTGGCGAAAAACGTAAATTCGCTTGTCTGAAAGAAAAAATCAGGCAAAATTTTTTGATAAAAAACGAAAAAAATTGCCCGCAGTACTTGAAATTTCCTTTAATTTGTAGTATAATAATACTATAAAGGCGAAGTTTGTGCGAAAAGCACGGGTTGCAGCCGGAAAATAGTGCGGGAAAAACGAGTGAAAGCGGTCGGCGCGTGCGGCGCGGCTCGTATTCGGCATTGCGAACGAACGACAAGGAGATTGGTAGAAAAGATATGTCCGGAACAAAAGCAGAAAGTAAAGCTGATTTTCCTTTGCATTTATTTCATCACGGCGTGAATTATAAAGCGTATGAGTTTTTCGGCGCGCACGAAGAAACGCGGCGCGGTAAAAAGGGCGTTGTCTTCCGTGTGTGGGCGCCGAGAGCGAAGCGCGTTTCGATCGTCGGCGAATTTAACGGCTGGAACAGCGAAACGCACGAGATGAAGCGGCTGGTAGACGGCGAAAGTTTTGAAATCTTCGTGGAAGGACTTTCCCGCTATGCCGCGTATAAATATTGCATCGAAACGCAGGACGGCAGACTTTTGTATAAAGCCGATCCCTACGCTTTTCACGCGGAAACGCCGGGCGGCGCTTCGTCGAACGCTTCGAAAGTATATCCGCTCGAAGGTTTTGAGTGGAACGATAAAGAATATTTTAAAAAGCTTTCGCATACGAATATTTACTCTTCGCCGATCAATATCTACGAGGTAAATCTTCTTTCGTGGAAACGCCACGAGAACGGTTCGTTTCTCACCTACAACGAGCTTTCGAAAACGCTTGTGCCGTATGTGAAAAAGATGGGGTACACGCACGTGGAAATCATGCCCGTATCCGAATTTCCCTTTGACGGTTCGTGGGGGTATCAGGTGACGGGTTATTACGCCGTGACTTCGCGGCTTGGCACGCCGCACGATTTTATGGCGCTTGTAGACGCTTTTCACCGCGAAAACATCGGCGTGATTTTAGACTGGGTCCCTGCGCATTTTCCGAAAGACGCTTTCGGGCTATACGAATTCGACGGCGCGCCGTTATACGAGCCGTCGCAGCCGGACAGAATGGAAAATGCCGGCTGGGGAACGCGGAAATTCGATTACGGCAGAAACGAAGTGCTTTCTTTTCTTGTTTCGAACGCCGTGTTTTACTTCGAAAAGTACCACGTGGACGGGTTGCGCGTAGACGCCGTAGCTTCGATGCTGTATCTCGATTACGACAAAAAGCCGGGCGAGTGGACGCCGAATATTTACGGCGATAATAAAAATCTCGAAGCGGTTTCGTTCCTTCGCAAGCTCAACGAAACGGTGTTCGGGTACTTTCCGTATGCGATGATGATCGCCGAAGAATCCACGGCGTGGCCGCTGGTTACGCGCCCCACAGCGATCGGCGGGCTGGGCTTCAATTTCAAGTGGAATATGGGGGGGATGAACGACGGGATGGCGTATATTTCCACCGATCCGCTTT
>CALARO010000401.1 GCA_937888935.1 uncultured Clostridia bacterium | reverse complement strand
GCGATTTGGAAACGCAAAAGGCGCAACTCGAATTAGAACGCGGCTATAGAATTACGAAGAAAGATCTGCTTGCTTTTATTGAAGAACTGCTTAAAGGCGATGTTAACGATAAAGAGTATCAAAAACAAATAATAAACCACCTTGTAAGTCAAGTATTCGTTTCCGACGATGACACCGTAGTCTTTTTCAATCTTCGCGGCGGTAAAGACATCGAAAAACTTACCATAGACGATACGAAAGAGGCTGTAAATACTGCAAAAGGTGTGCGAACGCAAACATCCCCACTCCACTCGAAAGGAGTCGCGCTCGTCGCGTTCATATTCCGCGCGTTCATCGCCAGAATCACGTCAATGCCGTTCTTTTCCGCCAGAGTGAAATGCGTATCGAGCTGCTCGTTCAGCGTTTTGAAACTCTGCTCGCCCGCTCCGCCTTCCACGTGTACGGAAGTGTTCTGAAAATGCACGCGATCGTAGCCGCAGTCCGCATATTCTTTGTACGCTTCTTCGCTCATCAGCGGACCGATCCAGCTGTCAAGCACAATCTTCCCCGTCGCCCCGGAATAATCGGGCGCGCCGATGTTAATTTGGCTGATCTCGCTCTCGTCCGCCCCGGAAGCGCACGCGCCTGCGGAAAACGCCATCACGCCGCAAAGCAATAATATCGCCTGTCTTTTCATATTTTTCCTCCCGTTCCGTTAAAAAACTTTTCTTATCTCGATTTCCCGCACGGCGATCCGTCCGCCCTGCCGCGAATCCCGAGATGCTCGTCAAACACCGTGCGCAGCGAATCTCTTTCCCGGTAATTCCAATCGCTCGGCGGCAACGTAAAATCTTTATACATCGCCGTGGTTTCGCTCATCGCAATCGACCACGTGTATTTCATGCAGTATTTTCGCATCAGACTGCAAAGCTCGCGGTTATCCGCAACCGCCTTCGCCTTTTCTTGCTCGCTTCCGCTTCGAAGCACGCCCTTCATCGTGTGAAACAGCCGATACCAAAGCGGCGCAACGCGCAGAATTTTAATTCTGTCTTTTTCGTCGTCGCCCGCCTGCTCTTCCGCAAGCGCAAGCTCGTTTTCCAACGCCGCGCACGTCGATCCGATTTTCTCTTTCGCAAAAAAAACGCATCTCACGGGAATGCCGTTCTCGCCGATCACATCCCGCCCGTTTTCGTCCGCCACGTTTCCAAGCACGCTGTCGTAATGCGCGCCGTCCGTCGCTTCCGCCCAGATTTCGAGATAGCGGCGGATATGCTTCCACCTCTCCCCGTAATATCCTTGCAGAAATTCGTTTATGTGCCGCTCGTATTCTTTCTCGCTCATATACGGATTCCACGTCAGCTTCGCATACGCGTATGCCCGCAATTCTTCCATACAAGGACTGTTCCGGCAAAAAATATCCGTTTCCGAATAAATTCCCTTCACCTTAATGTATCTCGTCTACACGATACCGCCGCATTTTCATAAAACCATCGAACTTCAATATATCGTAGAAGGCGATTATCGCGTCACTATCCGCGATGAATCCGTACTCGTCCCGCAAGGCAACATTCTCGTTATTCCGCCTTACGTCACGCACGACGCGCTCTCTCAGCCAAACGTAAAAACGATCCTTATCATGATCCCGTTCGAAGATTTCACCTATTTTTCCGCCTTCACCCGATCCACAAAACCGTACTTAATCTTCGGCGACGTCGCGTATAACAGTGAAACGATTTTACCCGTTCTCGAACTTCTCTTATCCTTAGAAACGCCTACCCCCCCCCCTGCCGAATTTTCTGATCGCGCCCTTTCCGCGCTGCCCGCGGCGATCGACATCGGCTGGACGAATTTAATCTACGGCACGCTATTTTCGCATTATCGGCCGCAGTTTATCGGGCAGGAAACGTTGGTGGATTCGTTCGACTGCATCCTTGCGTACATTGATAAAAACTGCGTGAATCCCGAGCTTTCGCTCTCGATCATCGCCTCGAAATTCAGCTATAATCCGTCCTATTTTTCGCGGCTTTTCAAAAAAGTATTTTCCACGCCGCTGAATAAATATATCAATCAGGTGCGGGTAAAAAAATTCATTGATCGCTACAATTCCGATCCTTCGCAAAACATACTTTCTCTCGCGCTCGAATGTGGGTTTAATTCGCAAGCCACCTTTCACCGCGCGTTTTTCGAGTACACGAAAAATTCCCCGTCGAAATACTTCGAAGCGGGGAATAAATAAACCCGTTATAAAATTTTCAGTCCGGAAAGCCTTCGTTTAAATCCGCTTTTATCGCGTTCATAATGTCCCGCCGCGCCCTGTGCGTATCCATAAAATCAAAGCCTTTAAACCCGCTTTTCATATTGTTAAATCTTGTAGCATTTGTCAGTACAATCGCATAAAGGTCGAGCGTTCTGTTAAAAAATACGCTTACGCCCGTCCAACCCGTATGCCCGAACGTGCCGCCGTTTCCCGGAAACAAATCGCCCGTATCTATCGGCGTTTCGCGCGCTTCCATCCACCCAAGTCCGCGATCTTCATACGAAGCCGTTCTCGCGCATCCCGAAGTGTAATTTCTCTCGGCTACCGCATACAAATCCGGATCATACACCGTGCCCGATTTTTTCATCACGCTTTCCATAAAATTCTCTACATCACTAAGACACCAGAACGACGCCCCGCTTCCCGCAACGCCGCCCATATTATACACGTTAATATCGTCCACGCGCAATTTTCCCACGTGTTCGCGCTCAAAACAATCCGCCGCGTTCGGCTCGTCAATTGCAATATTGAATTTGCTGCGTTCCAATTTCAAAGGCTTTTTGATATATCTTTCAAACAACCCGTCAAGCGGCTCGCCGAACACGATTTCCGCGATATACCCAAGCAAAATCATGCCGTTGCAGGAATACCGCACCTCGCTTCCGGGCGCAAAAGCAAGCGGCTCGTCAAGAATATGCTTCGCCACCGCGCCCCTGCCCGCCGCGCCGATTTCGGGCGAAATCGCATTGCGCACAATGCCGGAAGTATGCGTAAGCAACTGTTCCACCGTGATTTTTCCTTTCGTCTCGTCGCCTACGTCAAAAAAATCTTTCAGCTCGGATTGCAGCGAAATTTTCTTTTCGCCGATCGCCTTTAAAATCAGCGGAGTCGTCACCAACACTTTTCCGCAACTCGCCATATCGAAATACGTATACCTGTCCGTATTTCCGCCAAAAACTTCCGCCTTCCGGCCGCTTTTCCATACGGCCACGGCGGCATTTCCGTACCGTTTTTGTCGTAACCCGTCGGCAATGCATTTTTTCAGATTGTCGGTTTTCATATCGCACCTCTTTCCGCCCGGACATTTCCCGGAAATCTCATTGATTCTATTATACAATATTAG
>CALARO010000400.1 GCA_937888935.1 uncultured Clostridia bacterium | reverse complement strand
GGCAAGCATCATCACCGCCGTAACGACGATAATCGCCACTTTCGCGCCCACCGAGCCATCTGAAAACATACCGAACGAAATGCCGCGATTGTATACGAGCCGCAGCACCACGAAATCGCCTACGAGCCGCACCGACTTTCCGTCCGCAAGATATTTTTCCGCCAGAGCCTTGGTGGCAAGGTCGAAAACAATCAGAAACGCAAAAAGTGCCGCGCCCCACAGCGTAACGCCGCCGAGCGAAAACTTCTTTTTCAGTTTAGCCGTAAATTCGCCTTTTTGCATCGTTTCTTTTCCTTATAAAAAGCGGTAACCGCCGCCTTATTTCGCCGCGCCCGCACCGCCGACGACTATCCGCGCCGCAAACTGCCGCGCCGCGCGCCCGCCTTATTTCGCCGCGTTTTTCTCGCGGATTTCCGAAATCATGTCCGTTTTCAGCTTGTGCAGTTTTTCCGATAAATCCACCTTGTAAAGCGCGGGCATATCAATGCGCAGGTACTCTTCCCAAAACGCCGAAAGCTCTTTCTGCGCGTAATCTCTAAGCTCGGTGAGTTTCGGAAATTCATACACAAGTTTTCCGTTTTCCACAATCTTATGCAAAAGTTCTTCCGCACGGAAGTCCGTCACCGTAGTGCGTTTCCACGTTTCCAGCGGGTGGAAAATGGTGAGCGGTTTGCTCTCGTCCACCGTTTCGCCGCGCAGCGTGATCAGATCCGCCACAGCTTTGCCCGTCTTTTTATCGTATAAGCGGAACAGATTTTTAAACGACGGATTCGTAATCTTTTCCGCGTTATCCGAAAGCTTGATTTTCGGAATGATTTCGCCGTTTTTCACCACGGAGGCAAGCTTATAAACGCCGCCGAGCGCGGGCATCTCTTCCGAAGTAATCAGCTTCGTGCCTACGCCCCAACTGTTGATTTTCGCGCCCTGATTTAAAAGCGAAGTAATCGAATGTTCGTCTAAATCGCCCGAAGCGCACACAATCGCCTTTTCAAACCCCGCTTCGTCCAGCATTTTACGCGCCTTTTTCGAAAGATAGGCAAAATCGCCGCTATCCAGGCGAATCCCCACAGGCTCGTGTCCTTCCGCGCGCAACTCTTTAAATACGCGTATCGCGTTGGGAATGCCACTATGCACCGTATCGTAGGTATCCACAAGCAACAGGCAGTTATCGGGGTACACTTTCGCATACGCTTTGAAAGCTTCGTACTCGCTTGCGTAGTCCATCACCCAGCTGTGCGCCATCGTTCCCGCCACGGGGACGTTAAAAAGTTGCCCCGTAATCACGTTGGAAGTAGAGCGGCAGCCGCCGATAATCGCCGCGCGCGCGCCGTAAATGCCCGCGTCAGGCCCTTGCGCGCGCCGAAGACCGAATTCCATCACCACGCCGCCCTGCGCCGCACGGCAGATTTTCGCCGCTTTCGTGGCAATCAGCGTCTGATGGTTGATGATATTCAGCAGCGCGGTTTCCGCAAACTGCGCCTGAATGAGCGGCGCTTTGATCGTGAGAATCGGCTCGCCCGGAAACACCGGTTCGCCTTCTTTCACCGCGTACACGTG
>CALARO010000399.1 GCA_937888935.1 uncultured Clostridia bacterium | reverse complement strand
GCCGCCCGAGCGCGTGCGCGATACACACGCAGCACACCGCGATATCCGCCACCGTGAAAAATTTTTCGAGATAATAGCGCGGCGTATCCGACTTTTTGAAAGCGATTTTGCCGCCGATAAAATACACGAGCAAAAAAATACCCGCGCCGCCCACGAAGCCGCCGTAGAAAGTCATTCCGCCCCACTTGAAAACGCCCGTTTCGATATAGTTATACACGCTTTGCGTCAAGAGCGCGAAAAACCACCCGCCCGCTAAGGCGCACAGCGTGCAAAGCAGCACAAGCCGCTGCAAAAGACTTTTCAAGCCGCGCTTATCCGCAAGGAATGAAAAGAGAAGAATCGCCGCCGCCACGCCGATCGCGATAAAAATATCGTATAAAGTTAAGCCGAGAAAAATTTCGTAAGGGTACATTTTTTCCGCCTTCTTAAAATCGTCAGTAAGTGATCAGCTCGTCGAAACATTTCACGGCGAAACGATCGGTCATGCCCGCAATATAATCAAGCACCGCGCGCGCGTAAATTTCCTTTGTTTCCAACGCGCCGTAAGGCTTCGCGTTTTTGTAGAAAGCCTGTTTTTTCCACCCTGCCGCGCGCGAATACTCGTCGGCGCAGTACTTGAAAAGATAATCGCAAAATTCCTGCACAAGCGTGGGGTACGCGTGTTTTTTCTTTTCCAGTCCGCGCACGGGATCGCCGCGATCGTAGCAGGAATAAAGCGTTGCGAAAAGCTCGCTTATCACAAGATCCGCATAGCGGTTAAACGCCGAAAACCGCTTGTTTTTATAGATATTTTCGTTGTTGAACGCCTTGATTTTCGTGAGCGTTTCGCCCATGTCTTCCGAAAAACAAATGCCTTTATCGGGCGTGGAAACGCGGCACACGTCTAAAATCATATTGCTCATGATCGTGCTTGTATTCACCGCTTCGCCGTTTTTCAAGCCGACGATTTTCTGAAGCTTGCCCACGCTTGCGGGCGATAAAAAGCCGAGATTCAAAGCGTCTTCGATGTCCCGCCCCACGTAGGCGATTTTATCGGAAAGCTTCACCACGCACCCTTCGTAAGTGACGGGCTGATACTTACCCGGAGTATTAAAAAGCGCAAGATCGAAAAGCTCTTCGCGCGGTTTCACGCCCGTTTCGTCCACTTCGCCGCAATGCGAAATAATGCCGTCGCGCACGGCGTAGGTAAGGTTTAAATTGCGGTACACGTTTTCGTGATCGGGCAGAAGCTCGATTTTGTCCGCGAGATACAGTCCGTTTTTCTCGTGCCAGAACGTTTCGCCCTGCAGGTATTTTTTATAAAGCTTGCCGATGATCCGCTCGCCGTGATGCCCGAACGGCGCGTGGCCGAGATCGTGCGCCATCGCGATCGCGCGCGTAAGCTCGTCGTTGAGTTTCAGCCGCTTCGCAATCGTGTACGCCGCCGATTCCACGTGCAGAACGTGTTCCATGCGCGTGCAGATATGATCGTTTTCGATGTTGTAAAAAACCTGCGTTTTGTGCTTCAGTCGCCGGTACGCCGTGCTGTGCAGAACGCGCGTATAGTCGCGCGCGAATTCCGAGCGTACTTCGCCCTTTTCGGAATACAGTCCGTTTTCGCGGCGGGTAAGCTCGCCGTAATTCGGATTGTTTTTATCTGCCGCAACCGCTTTGAAATCGTTGTTTTTCATCGACTTTTTCTCCGGAAATCAAGGTTTTTTCTGCTGTTTTTGCAGGTTTTTCTTTGATTATACTACTATTTTATCACAAAATTATTAAAATTCCAACAGAAAACTGCACAAAAAATACAAAAAAATCGCCTTTTTCAGGCGATTTTCAAGCTTTTTTAAGGCATTTTTCGGGCGTTTTTTGGGCATTATTTAAAGAATAAGAAGCCTTTTTTCTTGTATTCTTCTTCGCTTGCACCCGTCACTTTATAGCCGAGCGCGCCCAGAACTTCCGTGGCTTTTGGCACGTTTATGCCGTTTTCCGATACGATTTCGCAGCGATTTTTCGAGTGCGAAGAACTCACTTTTTTCACGGCGAAATTCGCGCGGATCGCGTCGTTTACGTGGCTTTCGCACATGCCGCACATCATGCCGTCGATTTGTAAAATCGTCTTCTTCATCTTCTTTACCTCCGTTTATTCCGCGCCTTTCAGCGCTTCCACCATATCTATTTTTTTATTTTTCTTAGATACGAAAATACTTACTACAAGCGACACGGCGAACGTTAACACCGTGCTGATCAGGAACGTTTTCCAACCCATCACCACGCGCATTTCGTATTCGGAAGCCAGCTCTTTCACGAGATAATTCAGCGTTCCCGCAGCAAGCGGCAAGCCTAAAACTACGCCGATCACCGTAACCCACATGTTCTGCCCGATTAAAAGCCGCGCGATCTTCTTATCTTTGAACCCGACCACTTTCAACGTAGCCATTTCGCGGTAACGCTCGGTATAGCTCATCACGCCGAGATTGTACAAAACCACCACGCCAAGCACGATCGCCGCCGTGATCAGCACCGTTACGGACAAATTCAGAAGGCTTGTGAACGTTTCGAACGATTTCACGATAGAATCTTTATCCTGAATTTCGAAATTCTTTGTCAGCTCGTCGTTTTGCAGGGTGTTTTTCGCTTCCCGCGTATACAGGCTGTCGATTTTATACCCCGAAATGCCGCACGCCGCCGCGTACTCTTTCGTGATCGAAATACTTTCCGTGGAAGAACAGATCACTTCTTTCACCGTGAGATTGTACTCTTTATCCGTGCCGTAGGGGCTTACGGTGAACGTGCTGCCCGCTTTTAATTTGTATTCGTCAGCAATGCGGCGGCAGACGTATGCGCCGTCGTTTTCAAGATTTATAAGTTTGCCTTTTTTATTGAGAAACCGCACCGTATCGTTTTTGATTTCGTAAATATCGAGAGAAACGCCCTTATCGCCGATTTCCACGCTGAGCGACGCGCTCGAATCCGCCGAATATTTCTCTTCGATTTTTCCGATCGTTTCTTCGCTTGCGCTTGTTACGTACACGCGGCTTGCGTAATTCATCGCCGTATCGTAGTAATCGGACAAAAACGCGTCCATCGTATCCTGCATGCCCAGCGCGCCCGCCATTAAAACGGTGCAGCCGATAATACCGAGAAGACTCATCAGCGTGCGCGATTTGTGCCGCATAATATCGCGCATGTTCCACCGCGTGCCGAACGAGAATTTCTTCCACAGGCGCGTTTTTTCGATGGCGAGATTTTTCATTTTCTTCGGCGTGTACGGGCGAAGCGCGTCCGCCGCCGTGCCGCGAAGCATACTCTTCACCGAAAGGAAGCCGATTAAGGTAAGCGCGGCTAAAATTCCGATCATCACGAACACGCAGAAGAGCGGCATGTGCAGTTTCCAGGACGGCAGATCCATATACGCACCCATCATGCCCGAAGGATTCATGATGATATACGCGATGCCGTAACCGAGCGCGATACCGAGCGCCGCGCCCACGATGCCGATAGCGAACGCATACGAAGAATAGTGAATTAAAATTCGCTTATCTTTATAGCCGAGCGCTTTCAGCGTGCCGATCTGCGTTTTTTCTTTCGCCGCGATACGGTGCATCGTGGTGATCATGGTAAGCACAGCGATGGCAAGAAACAGCACGGGCAGAATCGCGCCCATCGTTTGTCCTTCTTCAACTTCGCCGTGCGCCAGGGCGTATGACGAGCTTTCTTCTTTGGACAAGATAAACATCGTTTTGCCGAGCGCGTCGTTTACCGCGTCGGAAAATTTCTGTTTCGTGAAATCGTCGTAGTCGTTTACGCGGACGTTGATCTGCGCGTATACCGCCGCGGGCAGCCCCGCCGCTTCGCAGATTTTTTCGTAGGCTGCGGGCGTTATGTAGGTGAAGCCGAACAGTTTGAAATCGGGCATCAGCTGCGTGGAATCTTGTACGCACACCATATATTCGCCCGATTTGATCAGTCCCGCCACCTTGAATTCGAGCGGATCGCTTACGCCCTGCACCGCGCCGAACGTGAGCGTATCGCCGACTTTTATTTCTTTTTCTTCGGCAAATTTATCGGACACCCAGATTTTATCGGCGGCCGCTTTATCGTAAGCTTCGCCGCTCGTTACGTTGAAAAACGAAACGCTTTCGCTTTCCGTGACGACGAGCGCGGCGCGGGGAATTTTTTCCTTGCCGCTTTCGTCGGTTTCCGTTCTGATTTTTTCGCCGTTGACGGCGCGCACGTCGGCATTCACGGAAAAAAATCTCGCCGCGGCTTTCACGCCGCTGATCGACTGCACTTTTTCAAGATCTTCTTCTGTAAAACCCGCCGCAGTTTCGCCCGTGAGCGCGGAAGAAGAATAAATTTTATAATCGGCAAGCCCCGTTTCTTCGAACAGGCGGTTTGTGTTTTTTTCGATGGAAACCCATTCCATATTCGCGCCGATGAACACGCCGAAGCCGAGCGCGATCATGATGATCATCGAAATGAATTGCGCCTTGTATTGCCCCATCGTGCGGAGAAGTTTTTTAAATAACATCGCTGTTTCTCCTTATTACCAGTCCACTTCGTCGGCGGAAAGCGGACGCGCCTGTTCCTCGAAAAATTTGATTTTGCCGCTCTTTACGCGCACCACGACGTCCGCCATTTTCGCGATGTTCTGATTGTGCGTTACGATGATGATCGTCTTTTTATAATCGCGCGCCATCTTTAAAAGAAGCTTTAATACAAGCACGCCCGTTTCGGAATCGAGCGCGCCCGTAGGCTCGTCGCAAAGAAGAATTTTCGGGTTTTTCGCGAGCGCGCGGGCAATGGATACGCGCTGCTGCTCGCCGCCGGAAAGCTCGGCGGGGAAATTTTTCATGTGATCGGCAAGCCCCACCGCCGCGATCATTTCCGCGGGATCGAGCGCGTTTTTCGTAAGCTCTTTCACCAGCGCGACGTTTTCGTACACCGTGAGCGTGGGAATTAAATTGTAGAACTGAAACACAAAGCCGATCGTGGACGCGCGGTATTCGGCAAGCTCGTCGCCCGAAAGCTTCGATATATCTTTGCCGCCCACTTCGATTGTGCCGCTCGTGGGCGAATCCAACCCGCCGAGCAAATTTAAAAGCGTGCTTTTTCCCGCGCCGCTCGGACCTAACACCA
>CALARO010000398.1 GCA_937888935.1 uncultured Clostridia bacterium | reverse complement strand
CGTAAACGTACTGAAATATTTACGCTTTTACGAGAAATATCCGCAAATCGAGTATTTGATGAAAGCGGGACTTGACGATTACGTCTTTTCAAAACAGATTTTACAGAAAATCGACAAAAACAAAAGCTTTGCAAAATGGCTTATGAAAAACCGCGCAGAACTTACGGAAAACAAGTATTACGTAGACGTGATCCTTCGCGCGTTTAAAACTGGCAAACTGCTTGCCGACGTACAAGCTTACCGCAAATACCGTATGAAATTGTCGAAAGAAACGGCTTTGAAAGAGTTACGCACGTTTTTCAAAAACGATCTTGAAAAATTCGTGTTGTATCTTCGCAAGCAGGAAACAAATCCGTATTCGTATCGGGATTATCTTCACGCTTGTCAATATCTCGGTTTTGATATGACGATTGAAAAAAATCGTTATCACCACAATTTCAAACGCTGGCACGATATCCGCATCGACGAATACGCCACCGCAAAAGCGATACAAGACGAAAAAGAAAGGAAAGCCTTTTACGATACTTTCGCCGCCGTCGCAAACAAGTATTCGGGGCTTGAATACGATAATAAGTCCGTTTATATCGCCGTGATTGCGCAAAGCCCTGCCGAGCTTATCCGTGAAGGCGAATTGCTCGATCATTGCGTTGGTCGGATGGGGTACGATCAGAAATTCGCGCGGGAAGAATCTCTGATTTTCTTTATTCGCACGAAAGAACACCCCGACGTGCCGTTCGTTACCGTCGAATACTCGCCGAGCCGAAGAAAAATACTGCAATGTTACGCTTATCACGATTCTACGCCCGACGACGGCGTTTTGCAATTTGTCAATCTCACGTGGCTGCCCTATGCGAATAAGAAACTTCGCAAAATTCAAAGGTCCGCCGCGTGATTTGCTTTTTACAGGAGATTTTTTATTTATGAATCATTACTATCGCATTACTGCTTATCACAAAAAATCGAACGTTGGCCTGATTGCCGACAGCAACGGAAAATTTGAAAAGCTGTGGCAATTCTCATCGTTTTTCGTATGCAAAGGCTTTGAGATTGTTTCCGTTGCCAAAGAAGAAAATTTTTCGTTCGGCAATATTCCGAAAGCAAACGCCGATTCGCACAACATTTTAATTCGTGCTTGCGGCAAAGGCAATCCTGTCGTTTCGGACAACGAAGTTACCGTAAACGGAAAACAATATTGCGTGAATTCGTAATTTGAAATAGTTTTTAATTCTATAAAACGCAAAATCGGCGCAGGTTTCTTGCTTTCGCAAGCTTATCTGCGCCTTTTTTGTTAAAATAATAGATTTTCAATTTTCTTTACAATGAAACCGTAATATCAATTCATCAGAAATATGTTCGTTGCTTTTTGATGAATCGCAATGCGCCCACGGCGTTTCTTTACGATGCGTTATATCTACAAGTTGCCCGGCCGTTAATTTGCCGTATTTCTCCAACGTACGTGTAATCGATTGTAACTTTTCCAGCCCACCACGAGAAAACAAAACCCGACTACGCGCAGATAAAACATAATTTCTTGACGGTATTTCTCTTTGACTTATTTCATCACTTCCGTACTTTTTATATATACTGTATACACTTTTAACCACGGGTCCGTATTGATAAGCATAAATTTCATCTTTAAATAATTGCTCTTTACCTTGCGTTTCACACAAATATTCCGCATAACAAAGGTATACCAATTTTTCCAATTTTAAATGTGTACACTTTATGTCCCTATTGGATAAAATAAGCTTTGCTACATCAAGTCCGTTTAATTCACGATCCGCTTTAATCAAGTCGATAAATTCTTGTTCACTTTCAATTAAGCACACATCCTTGAAAAACGGGTTTTTCCTTCCCACGCTTTCCCATTCCGCTCCATCTGTTTCTACAACATATAAGGAAGCCGAAACGTTCTCGCCGCATTCATACCTGATGTCTCGAATCAATTGCACCAGTTTTTCGCCCTGTTCGGCACCAATATTTACAAAATCAAGAGCAATTCTTTCGCCTTGTGTATATGAACTACTTAAAATTATATAATGTTTAAACATATCAGCCCTCCTTTTTAGATTGTTTTTCCCACGCAGTATAAGCTTGCTTATATTTTTTATGCAACTTTATATTGTTTGTGGCGTCCTCAGCTTTCCATATTTGTAATTCCCAAGGAAAATCGAAGTTATCTTCACTAAAATATAAATGTACGGCACGATAGCCGATTTCTTTATTCGCATCAGTACATTTATAACAAGAAAAATTTTCTTTTAAATATTTAAAAATTTCAATCAACGAAATGTTTTCATCTTGCGGAATAATATATCTCATTCCGTAAAGATCATTTAAACACTTTTTTAACGCGATTTCTCCACGCTCTTTTCGGTGACAATACACATCAAGCTTGCTCTGAATTGAATTCGGATTTTTTACTCGCGAATCATACCCTTGCTCACCCAACTTAACGCTCAAATATACAGTCGTCTCTGACAAAAAATCCCTATAATCATATATAACCGATAAAAGTTCTGGACTTCGTGATGAATCAATAACATCTATTACTAATTTTTTCGATAAATTGATTTTTTTATATCCACCCGACTTTTTCCATTTTTCCTTAATTTTGCGATAATCGTTTTCGATAACTTTAATGGCTCAAAGTCAAATGTTGGGGTATGAAAAAAGGAAAAAAG
>CALARO010000397.1 GCA_937888935.1 uncultured Clostridia bacterium | reverse complement strand
CAACGCTTCGAACGCGCCGTAACGCGCTTTCCGCGCCGCTTCTTCCACGCCGATTTTCTCTTTTGCCGCAAGCGCGCGGCAATCGAAAGAAAACGAAAAAAGCGGTATTTTTTTCCGCTTGCAGAAATCGGCGACAAACGCCGCGTCCGCCTTGCTGTTTTCGCCGCGAAGTCCGTGTTCGACATGCACGGCGGAAAGACAAAACCCGTCTTTCGGGGCGCGGATAAAAAGGTGATGCAAAAGGCACAGAGAATCCGCGCCGCCGGAACAGGCGACGCAAACGCGCTTGCCCGCGAATTTTTTCATGTCCGCACAGCCTTGCAAATCCATATTAAAAAGTATACCACATTTTCGGGATACTTGCAAACGTTTCGCCGCCGTTTGCGCGATTTTCGGGCAGAAAAAATTTGCGCGCACGTATAACCCGGCGACAAACGGACAAAATAAGAACAGGAGGGTTTTTAAAAGCTATGAAAATTGCAAATATTATCGCTTATGTACTTGTGCTGATCGGCGCGTTGAATTGGGGTTTATTCGGCTTCTTCAACTTCAATCTCGTGGCGATTTTCGGCGGCGCGCGCAGCGTTTTTGCCATTATCGTGTACTCGCTGATCGCACTTGCGGCTATCTGGCTCATCATTTCGCCGTGCATCACCGACGGGAAATTGGACATGAACAACCGCAACGAGTAAAAACGCTTCTTTCGGCAAGTTAGTGAAATCCGTCCCGGAATTTTCCCGGGACGGATTTTGCTTTGCCTGCCGATAAACGGTAAGTGTTTTATTGTTTTTCAGCCGCGGCAGCCGCAGCCGAAGTAGCCGAATGTATCGTCTTTCCGATCGGTATCGAAGTCGCGCTCGCTGCCGAAACCGCCGCCGAATCCGCCGCAACGCGTGCAAGGCGTATCGCAGGGGTACAGCGCGTACTGACGGGCGTAGTAGCAGTCCGTAACCGTTTGCCGCTGCGGGCAGCAGGGTTTTGGACGGGGCTTTTTGCAAGGCGGAGGGCAAGGCGTTATGCAATAGCATCCGCAGGGATTATCGCAGAATTTCTTGCCGATTCCCACGCCGAGAAGCATTAAAGCAATCGTGCGCGCGCAGCCGCAGCGATTGTTTCCGCAATTCTGATTACACATAAAAATTTTTCCTCGTGTACGTATTTTAAGGCGCAAGCCTTATACTACAATATATTAAAATATCCGACCTTTTTGTGAAAAAGATCGGATATTCAAGCCTTATTCTGTAACTTAATAATTTTTAAGCGAAGATTTTTGCAGAGATTTTTGCGCAAGACAAGAAGTGTGCGGATTTTGCGACGGACATTTACAAATAGTAAATGACCGAGCAAAAACGTAAACACGACGTAGTACTGCGCGAAAAGATCGCAAAAATCATTCCCATTCGATGGTTGCCGGGGGCTTCGACGTGATATCGTATACCACGCGGTTTGCGTGCTTCACTTCGTTGACGATACGCGTGGAAATTTTCTCTAACACGTCGTAGGGAATACGCGCCCAATCCGCCGTCATCGCGTCTACGCTGGTGATCGCGCGCACGGCGATCACGTTTTCATACGTGCGGAAATCCCCCATCACGCCCACCGTAGGCGAATTCGTAACTACCGTGAAGTACTGCCAGATCTGCTCGTCAAGTCCCGCTTTCGCGATCTCGTCGCGAAGAATATAATCGGAATCGCGCAACGTTTCCAGCTTTTCTTCCGTCACTTCGCCCATAATGCGAATGGCAAGTCCCGGTCCGGGGAACGGCTGGCGCATCACGATTTTGCGCGGCAAACCGAGTTCGAGTCCCACGCGGCGCACTTCGTCTTTAAACAAATCGCGAAGCGGCTCGATAATCTCTTTGAAATCAACCACCGAAGGCAGTCCACCCACGTTGTGATGGCTCTTGATCACGGCAGATTTGCCCTTGCCGCTTTCGATCACGTCCGGATAAATCGTGCCTTGCACCAGGAAATCCACCGCACCGATCTGCTTCGAAATCTTTTCGAACGTGCGGATAAATTCTTCACCGATAATCTTGCGCTTTCGCTCGGGATCGGAAACGCCTTTGAGCTTCGATAAAAACTGCTCTGCCGCGTCCGCCTTGATGAGATTCATTCCGAGCTTATCTTTGAAAACGCTCATCACTTCGTCCGCTTCGTACTTACGAAGAAGTCCGTGATCCACGAATACGCAGGTGAGATTATCGCCCGCGGCGCGATGAATCAGCGTTGCCGCCACGGCGGAATCCACGCCGCCGCTCATGGCGCAAAGCACTTTTTTATCGCCGATTTTTTTCTTTAACGCCGCCACCTGCTCTTCCACGAAGCCGCTCATCGTCCAATCGCCTTTGGCTTTGCAGATCTCGTACAAAAAGTTTCTTAAAATGTTTTCGCCGTATTCGGTATGCACCACTTCGGGGTGGAACTGCACGCCGTAAATTCTTCTTTCTTCGCTGCCGAACGCCGCCACCGGGCAAGTACCCGCCTTTGTATCGGCAAGACAATCAAACCCTTCGGGCGCTTTCGATACGTAATCGGTGTGGCTCATCCAGCTCACCGACGTTTCGGGAAAGCCTTTGAAAAGCGGATTTTCTTTCAGCACGCGGATTTCGCGCTTGCCGTATTCGCTCGTTTGCGCGTGCGTTACCGTGCCGCCGAGCGTGTACGCGATCAGCTGACATCCGTAGCAGATGCCAAGCACGGGAATGCCTAAATTAAATATTTCGGGGCTGACGTGCGGCGACGTTTCTTCGTATACGCTGTTCGGTCCGCCCGTAAAAATAATGCCGATCGGGTTGTATTCCTTAATCTCGTCGATCGTCATATCGCAATTTTTTAAATCGCAATACACGTTTAAATCGCGCACGCGGCGCGCAATCAGCTGATTGTACTGTCCGCCGAAATCAAGGACGAGAACTTTTTCTCTTTCTTTCATATCCATTCGCTTTCCTTCCGTAAAAAATGTTTTCGTTGTCGTTGTTGCTGTCGTTGTCGTTGCAAAAAAACAAAGACGGCGAAGCCGCCTGTTTTTTATTTTTTCAGCCTGCGTTTTCCCCCGCCGCAAGATTTTTGATGTTGCTGAGATACGTTCTTTCGGTATCCGAAAGGCCGCTTTCGTCGATTGCGGACATTTTTTCAAGCGCCTTTGCAGCGACTTCCGCCGCGCCGTCTTTCATAGAATACAAAAACACAGCCGCGAGCGAATTATTCGGCGGGAATTTTCCGCCCAGCGAATCGTAGGCGATTTCCACCGCTTCTTCGCCCTTGCCGAGCCGATATTTCGCAAGGCAGAGCGTGGAATACGCGTACTGCCTGTACGAGCCGAAATCGTCGCCGTCTACGCCGCCGCTTTTGCAAAACTCTTCAAAATCATCGCAATGTACGAGCGAGTCGGCATACTCTTCGATCTTCTCGTTTTCGCCTGCGGATACGGCAATTTCCATGGCGAACGCGGCATAATACGCTTCGTGAAAACGATCGTATGATTTTTCCGCATAACGCATCGCCGTTTTATCCCAACCCAAATTATAAGAAAGTTCCATCACGGTAGGCGGAAAGAAACACACGCACGCAAACACCGCCGCGCCGCATAACAGCAG
>CALARO010000396.1 GCA_937888935.1 uncultured Clostridia bacterium | reverse complement strand
CTTCGGAAAGCAGCCGCCTTTGCGCGTACTCGCCCGCCGGGGTATCTTTCGAATACGAATACGGCGGATTTTGCAGAAGTTCCGCGCCGATTTCTTCCGCTTTCAGGCGGATTTCCGTTTCGGTGGGCGTTTCATCGAATTTTTTCGCCGTCTTTTCTAAAAGCTCGTGGATAAAATTGCCCGAGTCGGTTGCCATCACGCTCTGCTCTTCGCGGTCTTTGAGCTTCAGGCCGTATTGCAGAAAATGGCGGAAGGGGCAGGTAAAGTACGATTCGAGCGCGCTGGGCGAGATTTTGCCGCCCCGAAAGAAAAGTTCTTCGCCGCTGCCGATAAACGCGTTTTCAGCTTCGCTTTCGTATGCCGCCGCCGCGCGCGCCCAATCTGCGTTGGCGTTGATTGCGTTGATAGTGCCGGTTGCGGCGGTTTCGCCGGCGTTTTCGTTAGCTTCGCCCGCTTTGGTTGCTTCGTTAGTTTCGCCGCCCGCGATTTCGCTTTCGTACTTTGCGAGAGCCTGTTCGAGCGAATTGCACTTCACGCCGTATTTAATCTGCTTTTCTTCGTCTTCTTCGCGCAGAAGATACCACTTTCTGAGCGCGGGCGCGGGCGCGGAACACTCGTAGGCGAAATCTTCTTCTTTTCTCGCCTTTTCGGCGCGGATCGGCATGCCGTTTTCGGTGCAGAACAGCGCGTTTACGTAGCGCAGTACTTCGGAAACGGCGGGTTCTGAGCCGTCGGCGGGCAGCGCGTAGGAAAAATACGCCGCCTCTTCGAACGTACAGAGATTGAGCGCGGCGTCTTCCCTGCCGCGAAGATTGACTTCCGCCACGGCGGGTTCGATTTTCGCCTTGACTTCGGCAAGTTTTTCAAGCTCACGATCGGAAATGAGCGCGGTATCGGAAGTGGTTTTCGGCACGTTTTCGTTCATGCCCGCCGCGAACAAAAACCGCACTTTTTCGATGCGGCTATCCGTAAGGTCGCCCACAAACACCGCGTCCGTCTTCACGGGAATCAGCGAAATTTCCGTGGCGTCAAGCCCGTCCGCGAGAATATCGCGAAACTCGCCCACGCTCATTTCTCTGCCGCGCAAAAGCTCTTCCGTTTCGGCAAGCGTTTTTTCAAGCGCGCCGCCGATGCGTTCGAGATAGTCTTTCAGGGCAACGTCTTTCACGCTTTCGGATAGCTCGGCAAGCCGCGCTTCCGCGCCCGATTTTTCGAGAATTTCGCGCACCGCCGCGCAGTACTCTTCGCCCCGCGCTTTGCGCTTCAATCCGCCCGTGATTTCAAGCAGGCGCGCGCGCTGAACGTTGAGCGCGGCTTCATCGTAAGGCGGCTGAGCGTCGGCGTTTTTGTTTTTCGCTTCGGCTGCCGCTTCCGCCGCTGCGGGTTCTTCGCCGTCTTCGCCTTCCTCGGCGGCTTCGGCTGCCGCTTCGGCGGCAAGGGCGGCTGCGGTGAGCTTTTTAATCTCTTTCTTCGCGCCGCCGCGGAAATTCGCGTATTTCAAAAGATAGTTTCTGTATTCGTCGCTCGCGCGCGCGCCGCCGATTTGCAGATTGCCGGTCTGCGCGCCGTCGATTTGAAAACTGTCGATTTGCGGGGGCGTGAAGAACGGGTTTTGCAAAAGCGCGTCTACGGCGTCGGGCGAAAAACCCGTGCGCACCGTTTCGAAACAGGCGAGCAGAAACGCGGACAGGGGGTGCGATTTCAGCGAGCGTTTTTCATCGAAAAAGCAGGGCAGACGGTACTCGGAAAACGCCTTTTTCACCGCCTGCGCATACGATTTCGGGTCGGAAACAAGCACCGCGAAATCGCGATACCGAAGCGCGGGATTTTGCGCAAGGCGTTTTTTGATTTCCGCCGCCACGCGCGCCATTTCGTCGGTTTTGTCTTCGGCTTCGAAAACGCGGATCGCGTCGGTTTTGTAAGGCGCGTTCGCGCCCGAAAACGACGAAGGATCGAAAATGCCGCGGCGCAGCGCTTCCGCCGCCCCGCTAAGCGGCGCGCCCATATCCGAAATCTGCACTTTGCTTTTCGTATCGCCCTTTTCGGCGTAGTACTCTTCCGCCGCGCGAAGAAACGCCCGCCGCGAAGAGCCGGTGTACAGATCTTCTTTGCCGAAACAAAAAATCCCCGTCACGTTTTCCGCCGTTTCAAACGCCGCTTTCAGCGTTTTCGCCGCCTGCGCCGTGAACGCGCCGTAGCAAAGAAAATACACGTCCGCCCCGCGAAGCTCGCCCGTGGTTTTTAAATATTCGGGCAGCAACGCGAGATACCCGCTTTCGTCTACGTAAGCGTTCTCTTTTAAAAACTGCTTATATGCCGCGTAAATTTCCGATAAGTCGTTAATTTTGTCCTTTAATATGCCGCTTTCAAGCTGCGCCGCGCCGTTTTCAAGCGTTTCGGGATCGACGGAAGAAGCCGCGATCTGCGAGATCGTTTCGTATAAGCCGCGCGCCGTGCCGCGGGGTAAGCCGCGCGTGAATCGCTTTAATTTGCCCTGTTTCTGAAGCCGCGATACGATGCCGTCGATCGCTACAACCGAGCCTTGCTTCGTAAGCACCCGCGCGCGCGATTTCAATTCCCGCGCGTATGTAGTCACGTATGAGCGGAACGAGCCGCCCGTTGCCGCCGTGAGCGCGCGCTCGGCGATCAGCGTGAGCCTGTCTTCGCAGAATACCACGCTGCGTTTTTCTTCGTTTTCGCGCTCGCCCGCCGCCACGAGCCGCGCCATGATTTCCATACATTCGGATAGCGTGTACGCCCCGATCGCCCGTATCATTTTTTGAAAATTCTCCTTTGTGCCGCTTTGCGTTTTGCTTCGTATATCTATATTATAGCACATCGAAAGCGAAAAACGGTGAAAATTTCCGCAATTTTTCACAATATTTTGAAAGAAATCCCCTTTTTATTTTTACAAATGCCGAAAAACGTGCTATAATAGATAGGTAAACGCGGTTTTCGCGCTTACTAATTTTCTGTATCCGTATCGGAGTGACTTATGATCAATTTTAAAAAATCCCGCGCCCGCGCGGCTATCGCGCTTGGCATCGCTTCCGTTTCGCTGTTTGCGGCTTGTTCCGCTTCGCAGCCTTCGCAATTCGCCGCGCGCTGGCTTAAAGTGGTGACAGAAAGCACCGACGAAGCCAATCTCGGCGGCAAGGAAACCGCGGAATACGACGTGTCTTTCGAGCCGGGCGTGAACACCGCCTTTTCCGTGAATTATTCGAACGGCAAGTTCCGCACCGAGCTGTACGCCGACGAAAACAAAAATTACGTGTACGAAACTTCGCTCACCATCGACGTGAGCTATTCGTTCGGCGGGGAAAGCATCGCGTTTGACGGCGAAAACGGCGACGTGGTGAAATCGAAAGCCGTATTCAAGAACACGAAAAACGGTCTTGCGCCCGTGTCTTCGAGCAAAACCGTGATCGCGCACGTGCCGTCTTCCGCTTCGCCCGCCTCGCTTAAAGGCTGCTACAGCGAATATTACTACACCATTTCCACCGACTATTCTTCGAACAGCTGCGTAGTCACGTACTACGAAGATAAAAAAGCGTTCGACGAAGGGAAAGCACTGAAAGAAAAGTCGAACAATTTCGAACACGACGGCAAATATTCGCTGATCGACAACGAAGAGCTTTTACCCGCGCTGCGCGCGATTAACGAAAGCACCACGTTTTCGGTGTACAACACCGCCGCGGGAAAGATGCAGAACGTATCCGTAAGCAAGTCCGGCTCGGAAAAAACCGCGTTTAATTTTAAAATCGAAGGCGCGGACGAAGCAGCCGCCGATCATACTCTGGATTACGCTACGTATTCCGTGAAAATCGACGACGCCAACCCCGGCGCAACGCAGGAATTTCTCGTTGCCGCCACCACCGACGTGGGAAACAACGAATACCGCAACGTGATTCTCAGAATGAAAACGCCCCTTTCTTTCAATCTCGGCACGCTTGTGTACAATCTTTCTTCGGTGAATTTTCTGAAATGATTTTTCCGGAAAATTAAGTTTTTTCGCCGAATATTTGCGTTTCTTTTTCCGCCCCTTGCTTTTGCGGCAACCGGGCGGATTTTTTATGCCGTTTTCGCGCGCCGCTCTTTTTTATCCTTTTTCATTCTGCATATTATACAATTATGCATTATTATTTTAATTTTATTCATAAAATACGGTAAAAAATGCAAAAAATTAAAAATAATTTTAAAAATATGCATAAAAACGTTTGACAAAGCGGACGAAAAGGTGTAGAATAAGCTCATCAAAATCAAACGAGAGAACACTCGAAGGAGAAAACAAAAATGAAATTCAAAAAACTTGCTTCTATCGCGCTTGCAGCCACCGCCGTAGCTTCCGCCGCCGCTTTCGCTTCCTGCGGAAAAGACGATACCAAACTCAAAGTAAAGGAAATTCAGCTGACTTCGGAAGAATACGCTTTCGCCGTGAACAAATCGAACGCGCAGCTGAAATCGGACGTAAACGCGCTGCTTACTTCGATGAAAGCGGACGGCTCGCTGGACGCGCTGATCAATTCTTATTTCGACGGCTCGGCAACGTTTACCTATCAGAACAAAACCGCAACGCCGGCAGACGGTGATTTCGTGGTGGCGACGAACGCAACGTTCCCCCCGTTTGAATCGGTGGAAGGAAACGCGTTTAAGGGCATTGATATAGAGCTTGCCTATAAAATCGCCGAAGCGCAGCAAAAAACGCTGTTTGTATACGATATGGATTTCAACGCGATTATCCCTTCCGTGGCGGGCGCAGCCGTAAGCGACGGCGAAAGCGACGTGCAGCCGACTACGAAAGCCGACATCGGCATGGCCGGCTTGACGGTGAACGACGAACGCAAAAAAACCGTGGATTTTGCAGACAGTTATTATGAATCGGCGCAGGTGATCGTGGTGAAAGAAAGCGATACCACGTATGACGAGTGCAACTCCGCCGCAGACGTGGAAACGATTTTAAACGGCAAAAACAAAGACTATAAAATCGGTTCGCAGCAGGCAACGACGGGCTTTATGTATACGAGCGGCAACGAAGATTTCGGATATCCCGGCTTCCCCGTAACGGCTAAGCCCTATGAAAACGCCGCGCTCGCATTAAAAGATTTGCAGAACGGCAAAATCGACGCCGTGATTTTAGACGAGCAACCCGCGAAAATGATTGTAAAATCAATGAACGAACAATAAATTTTTTGCTTGCAATTACTTCGATTGCATAAAAAACTTGAAGGACATCCCCCACCGATTATGAAAAATTTTAAAATCTTCTGGCGACAATTCGCCACGCTCGGCGGATACGAAAACTTTTTAACGGGACTGAAAAACACGGCATTCATTGCCGTGTTCGGTCTCGTTTTAGGGCTTGTGATCGGCTGTATCGTAGCCACCGTGAAAATCATTCCGAAAAACAACGCTTTAATGAAATTCCTGAAAGGGTTCGGCAACGTGTACGTCACCGTATTTCGCGGTACGCCCATGGTGGTGCAGCTGCTGCTTCTGCATTTCGCGCTGTTTCCGCTGCTCGGCATCAACATCGGCGACGTATCGGAAGCCGCGGTGATTTTCGGCCTGAACAGCGGCGCGTACATGACGGAAACGCTGCGCGCGGGCATCAATTCCGTGGACAAGGGGCAGATGGAAGCAGGCAGATCGCTGGGGCTTAGCTTCGGCGCAACGATGATGAAAATCATTCTGCCGCAGGCGGTGAAAAACATTCTGCCGAATATCGGCAACGAATTTATTTCGCTGATCAAGGAAACGTCGGTGGTAAGTTTTATTGCCGTAACGGATATTACGAAATCTTTCCGCGTGATCGCCGAAAGCACGTATGAATTTTTTGTGCCGTATATTATGCTTGCGATCGTGTATCTTGTGCTTGTGATCGGCATCACCGCGCTGATAAGACTGCTCGAACGGAGGTTTGCGAAAAATGAACGCTGAAAATATTATTCTCGAAACCAAGGCGTTGAAGAAAAACTTCGGAAAGCTCGAAGTTCTGAAAGGCGTTTCGTTGCAGGTGAAAAAAGGCGACGTGATCGCCGTGATCGGCCCTTCCGGGTGCGGCAAAAGCACGTTTTTGCGGTGTCTGAATTTGTTGGAACGCCCCACCGCCGGCGCAATTTTGCTGGAAGGCGAATATGTTTTCAAAAACGAGCAAGGGTATGCTTACGAACGGCTGGAAAATGCGAAACAGGCGATTTCCGCGGCAAAAAAGCAAGGCGAATTCCCTTCCGCCGCGGTGATTTCCGAATGGGAAGCGGCAAAAAAAGAGTACGAAGAAATCAAAGCGGAAGAAAAGCAAATTAACAAATATCTTGAAAAACAGTTGAATGCGCACAGGCAGAAAATCGGCATGGTGTTTCAGCAATTTAATTTGTTTCCGCACCTTACGATCATGCAGAATATCGTGCTTGCGCCGATGAAATTGAAAAAAACGCCGAAAGAGCAAGCCGAAATGCAAGCCATGGAATTATTAAAAAGCGTGGGTCTGGAAGACAAGGCGTTCGTGTACCCGAACACGCTTTCTGGCGGGCAGAAACAGCGGATTGCGATTGTGCGCGCGCTTGCCATGCAACCGGATATTATGCTTTTCGACGAACCGACTTCCGCACTCGACCCCGAAATGGTGGGCGAAGTTTTAAAAGTAATCCGCGACGTAGCGGCGAACGGCATGACGATGGTGGTTGTAACGCACGAGATGGGGTTTGCGCGGGAAGCGGCTTCGAAAGTGCTTTTTATGGACGGCGGCGTGATTAAAGAAGAAGGCACGCCCGAAGAGATTTTTTCCGCCCCCAAAGACGAGCGGCTGAAAGAATTTTTATCGAAAGTGTTGTAACGTTTTGCGCGGAACGGCGCGGAATCAATGAAACAGTTTATCGTTTATAGAATATAGTGGCTCAAAGTCAAATGTTGG
>CALARO010000395.1 GCA_937888935.1 uncultured Clostridia bacterium | reverse complement strand
GCCCGCGCTGCCGGCCTGGCTCCCGGAGGCCGTCCGGGCCGAGGCCGCGAGCCTTTCGGCGCGCAGCGGCTATCATTTTGCGGACATGGACCCCGCCGCCGTGCAGGCGCTCTATGGAAAGACGCTCCCCCTGTCCGCCTCGAAGCTCGACTGCTTCGCCGGCTGCCGCTACGCCTTCTTCCTGCAGTACGGTCTGCGGGCGCTTCCCTGGAAGCAGGCGGAATTCGACGCGCCGCTGTTCGGCTCCTTTGTCCATGACGTTCTCGAGCACGTCGTACGCGAGGCGCAGGCACAGGGCGGCTTCGCGGCCCTCACCGACGCGCAGGTCACAGCGCTCACCGAGCGCTGCATGGACGCGTGCATGCAGACCTACCTCCCGCAGGGCGACGCCCGCGCCAGCCGCGAGGGCTATCTCTCCACACGCAACCGGCAGGAGGCTGCCGCCGTCGTGCTGGACGTGGCGCGCGAGCTGCGTCTGTCGCAGTTCACCCCCGCGGCGGAGGAGCTGACCTTCGCCCCCGGCGGCCAGATGCCGCCCATCGTTTACCATGCCTCCCGCGGCGACGGTCTGCTCACCGGCAAGATCGACCGCGTGGACGTATCGGATAATTTCATCCGCATAATTGATTATAAAACGGGCAGCGTGGATGATTCCGTCGGCTCGTACTATACGGGCAGAAAAATTCAGCTCGAAATGTACATGGCGGCGGCGAAAGGCGATAAAATCCCCGCGGGCGTGTTCTATTTTCCCGCTTCGCTTTCGTTTTCGGACGAGAGCGATAAGCCTTTCCGCATGCGCGGCTTTTTCGTGGGCGATCAGGACGCGCTCACGGCGGGCGATCCCGTGATGACGGCGGGCGAAAAGGGTACGGAAAGCGAATTTTTCACTTCGAAAAACGGCGAAACGCGCAACACCCATTCCATGGATCGGCTCACGTTTTTAAGCTTTATCGAGTATTCGAAATTCGTTGCCGAAGGCGCGCGGAAAGAGCTGAAAGCGGGGTATATCGGCGTTTCGCCCACGAAATTCGCGTGCGCGTACTGCCCCTACGGCGGCGCGTGCGGCTTCCACCCCGATAAGTCGGTGCGGCGCGCGGAAGAACTGACGCGCGGAAAAAGAAAAAACCGCCGCAGGAAAAACCGCCGCCAATCCGCAAGCCGCCGCGCAGAAAACCGCCGCGCCGCAGGGCAAAAAAATAAAAAACGGCAGGGGTAGCGGCGGAACGAATAAGAAAAACTGCGAAGCGGAAAACAATTCCGAAGAAGAAAAAACCGCGCTTCCCGCCGCCGCGCGCGTGCTTGCCGTAACCAACGAATCGGGCGACGGCGCGGTGATTTCCACCTACAAAAACGCGATAGATATTTTAGACGAAAACGAAAGCGCAAGCGAACAAAAGCAAACGAAGATAAACGAAGAAGAACAAGGGGGGAACGGCAATGGCGAAGAATAAATTCACCGAAGAGCAGACCGCCGCGCTCGAAGCGCGGGGCAAAGCGATCGTATCGGCTTCGGCGGGCAGCGGCAAAACCACGGTGATGATCGAAAAGATCGTGCGGCTGATTTTAGGCGGCGCAAACGTTTCCGAAATTCTCGCCGTCACGTTCACGAAGAAAGCGGCGCAGCAGATGAAGGACAAATTAAAAAACGCGCTCGTAAAGGCGATCAATTCGCCCGAAACGCCCGTATCCGAGCTGCCGCGCTTAAAAAAGCAGCTTTCCGCCGCGCAGAGCGCGGAATTTTCCACCATCCATTCTTTTTGCGCCAATTTAATCCGCACGCACTATTTCGCGGCAGGCACAAGCGGCGATTTTTCCATCGTGTCGGCAGCCGAAGCGCAGGGGCGCGAATTGCAGCTGCGCGCCTTAACTTCGCTTTTCGAAGAAGCCTACGTTTCAAACGATCCCGATTTTCAAAGGCTGCTGTCCGTGTTTTTCAGAAAAAAGCGCGACGGACTTTTGAAAAAGGTGCTGATGTCCGCTTACGCTTCTTTGCGCGATAAAGATAATTATAAAGAATTTCTGCGCCAAGGCACGGTGTACACCGAAGAGCGTTTCGATAAAGTCTGCGCGGGACTGCTCGAAAATTTCAAGCGCAAGTGCCGCTATTTCCGCCGCCGCGCCGAAGAAGAGCGCGAGTATTTCACGGCGGTAAACGCGGGGGGCAGCACGCGGCAGTCGATGGATAACGCCACGTTCGTGATCGCCGCGTTTCTCGATTTCGAAAACACGCAGGATTATTTCGCGCTGAAAGACGTGCCGAAAGAAACGGGGTACACAAGAAAGCAGGCGAAGTCGAAAACGCTTCCGCCCGATTTCGAAAAGCACGCCTGCGCGCTTGCCGATTGCAAAGCCGCGTTCGACGATCTGCATAAGCGGGCGGCGGAAGTGCCTGTCCGCGCCAAGGCGCTCGAAGATTATCTCGAAGCGGGCAAGGTGGCGCAGAGTATCGCCAAATACGTGCTGCTTTTCGAAGAGAAGTACAACGCCGAAAAGCGCGAAAAAAACGTGCTTGATTATAACGATCTCGAACATATCGCCCTGTCGCTTTTAGAAGACGAAGCCGTGCGCGAAGAGCTTCGGCAGAAGTACCCGTATGTGTTCGTGGACGAGTATCAGGACGTAAACCCCGTGCAGGAACGTCTGCTTTCCGCCGTGGGCGGCGAAAACGTATTTTTGGTGGGCGACGTGAAGCAGGCGATTTACGGCTTCCGCGGCAGCCGTTCGGAATATTTCGCGAAAAAACGCGGCGATTTCGCGGCGGAAGAAGGCGCGCATTCCCTTTCGATGAACAGCAATTTCCGAAGCGCGCCCGCCATTTTAAACGCCGTAAACGAAATTTTCTCGGAAGCCATGCGCGAAGATACTTCGTTTGTGAATTATGCAAAAGAAGGCATGATGCAGGAAGGCGCGAAGCGGTATAAGGCAGACGGCAGAGTGTGCTTTCATCTCGCCGTGAAAGAAAAGCGC
>CALARO010000394.1 GCA_937888935.1 uncultured Clostridia bacterium | reverse complement strand
TCCTCCTACTTGCAATATATTCTTTTTATGGTATTATTATACCACAATTTATTACATTTGTCAATAGTTCGTAAACAAATTTTCTTGCAGTTTTTCTTAATTGCATTTCGGCATTTGTGCGATGACTTCTTTACTCACTTCGCCGACATAACATCCTTCGTCCCAACAGGTAAACCGATCGAATAACAATAATTTCTGTTCTTCTTCACCCATCGTGCATATCACGTCTTCATCCATTATGTCCGAAATAAAAAACTGCGGCAACCCGCGCGAATATACAATCTTTTCGCCCGATTTCTCAATGTACTTTAAAATGTACGTTATTGCGCCGTCCAGCATAAATTCCGTTACCATATCATCGAAATCGTTTCGCCCGAACCGCTCGCGGAAATAACTGTTTTCGTGCGTTATTTTTCGCTTATGTTCCGAAAAACTGTACCCGTTCACTTCTTTCATTTCGCCCGGCAACGTGCCGTCGGATATATAAAACAGTCCGTGAAAATGTAACCGTTTCTTTTCGGGTGAACGTTCCCACACGCCGATATATTTCCAACCTTTCCGATGCGAAAACAAGGCAAGCGCGTTTTTCAGTTTCTTCCGGAACGTTTCTTCCGTATGTAACGCGCTGTCGTATGTAAACGTTACGAAATAATTGAAATCGGCTAAATTTGCTTTTCGTATCATTCGTATCCGTCGCGCTATCAGATTTTTCTGCTTTCTCGCTATCCCCGCGTCAACGTAATATTCCGCGCTTTCTCTGTCCTTGAAATATGGCGACATCGTTTCGATTAAAATCTTTCTTCGCACCGATTTTCTATCCGTATAATGCGCTTTGTACGTTTCGTTAAACAACTGCTTTTTCGTAATTCTGCGCACGGATTGTACGGTTTCCGACGATTTTTCTTCCGTTTCTTCAACGGTTTTCATTTTTATGCTTTCAGTCGCATTCGGCTTTTCGCTTTCGCCGATTGCCGAAAAATCGCAATTATTATCGTTGCTTTTCGGTTCGTCCGGAACTTCTATGAATTCCTCTTTGAGCTTTCGTCTTGCCCGATACGGATTTTCCGTATGCGGTATAGCGACGTAATGCCCGCCGTCGCTATATACTTTTGCTTTCGGATACATTTTGATCCACCTCCGTAAATTTGAATTTTTACGCCGTGATTTCGCCTTGAAACGACGAATTTTAATCACAGAAACTACGGCGTTTTTATTTCTGTTTTTCGGCTATTGACAGCAGCGCGTAGCCTGTATATTATACAAGTCGGCTCGCTTTCCGCGTTGCCGCTCGCTTCGCTCGCGGCTGCGCGGACGCCCTTCGGGCGCGCTCGCCGATATACAGGCTACGCGCTGCGCCTTCGCTCACTAACCTACCGACTGAAACAAACCCCGCGAAACGGGGCGATCGCGCTGAACCGCTTGCGATTCGCCCCGTATTTTCGCGCGGGTTGCTTTTGTTTCTTTTTTCTATTTATCGCCGTATAAGCCGCCGATAAAATAACTG
>CALARO010000393.1 GCA_937888935.1 uncultured Clostridia bacterium | reverse complement strand
AACAGATTCAGGGCTTTTTCGATATTCCCGTGGATAATCTTCTGGGCGGGCCTACGATTTACAATCATTTTGCGAAAGAAGGCAATATCGACGTGGTGGTTGCGCCCGATATGGGCAGCGTGAAGCGCGCGAGAAAGGTTGCCGAAAAGTTCGGCGTACCCATTGCCATTATTGATAAACGCCGCCCCAAGGCGAACGTGATGGAAGTGATGAACATCATCGGCGACGTGAAGGGCAAGCGGTGCTTTATGGTGGACGATATGATTGATACCGCCGGCACGATCTGCCAGGGCGCGCAGGCTTTGAAAGATCTCGGCGCAACGGAAATTTATGCGGCCTGCACGCATGCGGTGCTTTCCGGCCCTGCCGTGGAACGGCTTGAAAAATCGCCGATCACGAAGCTTGTGATGCTGGATACCATTCACCTTCCCGATGAGAAAATGCGCCCGAAATTCGAGGTGCTTTCCGTGGCGGATATTTTCGCGGCGGCAATCGAGAACGTGTACCTGGATAAACCGATGTCGAAATTGTACGACTGATATTTTTAAAAGCGAAATTTTAAAAATACCGGAATTGAAATTGTGAATTTTAGATTGCAAAATTGAAATTGCGAAATTGCCGCCGCCTTTTTTATCGCGCCTTGCTTTATTTGCGGGCGCGGGATCGGGGCGGCGGTTGTTTTTGAGCGTGGGGCAAAGATATGTACCTGATCGTGGGGCTTGGAAATCCCGAAAAGAAATACGAAAAGACGTTTCATAACATGGGTTTTATCGCGGCGGGCGACGCGGCGGAAAAGCTCGGGGCGAAATTTAAAAAGAAAGAGTGCGAAGCTTCGGTGGCGGAAGCGTACGTCGGCGGCGAGAAAGTGATTATCGCCCGACCCGTGACGTATATGAACAATTCGGGGCGCGCGGTGAAGCAGCTGGCGGCGAAGTACAAAGTGCCGCCCGAACACGTGGCGGTGATTTACGACGATTACGATTTGCCGAAGGGGAAAATACGCATCCGCCCCGAAGGCAGCGCAGGCACGCACAACGGGATGCGCTCGGTGATCGGCGAAACGGGTTGGACGAATTTCCCGCGCATCCGGATAGGAATCCGCGATACGGCGGTGAATATTCCGATTATAGATTACGTGCTTTCGGAAATCCGCAAAGAAGATTACGAGCTGTTCGCCGAAGCGTGCGGCAGGGCGGCGGACGCGGCGGTGGCGTTTGCGGGTGGGGGGAAGATTGAAGACGTGATGAATAAATATAACGGATAGAAAAAGCGTAT
>CALARO010000392.1 GCA_937888935.1 uncultured Clostridia bacterium | reverse complement strand
GCCGTTTTTGCGTTCTTTGCACTCGCGGATAATCGAAGAAGCCGTAACGTCGCGCGTTTCCAACGGGTTCACGAACGCCGTGCCGTCCTTTCCCACAAGCTGCGCGCCGAGCGAACGCACCTTTTCGGTAACCAGCGCGCCGTAAATCTGTGTGGGAGCGGCAACGCCTGTAGGGTGATATTGAAGCGTTTCGGGGTACAGCAGTTTCGCGCCCGCGCGGTAGGCTAAAATCAAGCCGTCCGCCGTTGCGCCGTAGTGATTGGAAGTGGGGAAGCCCTGATAATGCAATCTGCCCGCGCCGCCCGTGGCAAGCACCACCGTTTTTGCGCGCGCGATCATGATTTCGCCCGTTTCCATATTCTGCAGCACCGCGCCCGCGGCTTTGCCGTCCTTATCTTTAATCAGCTCGATTGCGGACGTGAAATCAACCACAGGTATGCCCAAATTCAAAAC
Source organism: uncultured Clostridia bacterium (assembly GCA_937888935.1). GTDB lineage: Bacteria > Bacillota > Clostridia > Christensenellales > Borkfalkiaceae > Scatosoma. The sequence continues at coordinate 1,464 of CALARO010000392.1, read as the reverse complement.
TTCGTCGCGCAGCACGCGCATGATTTCCGAGCCGGAATAATCGCGGCAGGCGTGCATTCTCTTTCTTGAAGTGCCGCCGCCGTGCGTTTCGATCATGTCGCCGTTTTTATCTTTATCGAACATTACGCCGAGCGTATTCAGCCACAAAATCGCTTCGGGCGCTTCGGTGACAAGCTTTTCCAGAAGTTCCTGCTTGTTTTTGAAATGTCCGCCGCCGAGCGCGTCGAGATAGTGTATCGCGGGAGAATCGCCTTCGCGATCCGCCGCCTGAATACCGCCTTCCGCCATGGCGGTGTTTGCGTCGCCGATGCGCAGTTTCGTAACCATCATCACGTTTGCGCCCGCGCGCTTCGCCTCGATCGCAGCCGAAGCACCTGCGCCGCCGCCGCCGATTACAAGCACGTCTACGTCGTATTTAATCTTGCTTAAATCTACTTTTTCGCTTAAAATGCGGGGCGTACCCTGCAAAAGCGCGGCAAGCTCTTTTAAAACCGGCGCGCCCGCGTTTGCGCCCACCTGCAAATTCGTGTACGCCGAACGGATATAATCGGGGTGAAAAGCCGCCAAAAGCGCGTCCTTTTCTTCCGCCGACATACGGCGCAAATCTTTGCCCGTGCGTTCCGCGCGCGTTTCTTCCACTTTGGCAAGCGATTGAAGCTGTTCTTCGCTGTATGCAAACATTTTATTTACTCCTTTCCTTTTCCGCGCTTATTTCTCGATTATGCGCTCGTTGTAAAGCTTTTTCAGCTCGTCCGCCGTTTTCGCTTTCAGCGCGGCGATCGCGTCGGTATACGCGCCGTCTTCCACTTCTTTCACGCGGCGGAGAAGATGCTCGCTTTCGGGCGTTAAATACTTGCCCGTGAGCCGGCGCGCCAGAAGCGCAACCTGCGGGTGCGAAATGCCTGCGGGGCAACGCGAAGAACACGCGCCGCACATTACGCAATCAAAGCTTTCTTCGGCGCATTTTTCATACTCGCCGCGCTGCGCGTATGCGATATACTGCATTACGTTCAGGCTCTGCGTGCAGGCTTTCGTGCAGGCGTTGCAGCCGATACACGCGTAAATTTCGGGGTACAGCTGCATCATGATCTGCTGCGTGGGTTTGATTTTTTCGATATCGTACACCTGCTTCACAAGCGGGAAGAACGGCAACGTTGCCACAAACATGCCTTCTTCTACCTGCGTCTGGCACGCAAGGCACGTTTTCAGTTCCTGCTTGCCCGCAATTCTGTAAAAACACGCGCACGCGCCGCAGAAACCGTTGCGGCAGCCGCAGCCGCGCACCAGCTTGTAGCCCGCATATTCCATCGCTTTCATTATCGTAAGACTTTCCGGCACGGAATATTTCTTGCCGTACAGCCACACGTTCACCATCTTTTCCATTGCTTTTACCTCTTCGTTTCTCGATTGCCGCGGCTCAATACTCGTCCGGCAGCTCGTCAAGCTCGTCCATGCGGAATACCG
>CALARO010000391.1 GCA_937888935.1 uncultured Clostridia bacterium | reverse complement strand
GTGTTCGGCATGACGCGGATGATCGCGGTGTCCGCGCCGAGCGCGGCTTCGATCACCGTATAGAAGCCGAGTTCTTTCAAACCCGTGATCACCTGACCGAGTTTCGCGTAGGTGAATTGGCTCGAAATCGACGGCGCAACCACGGCGTATACTTTGTACTTCGTGTTGCCTTCGCTCTTTTTGATCATGTCGATCACGTCCAGAATATACGATTTATCGGTGATCGCGCCGAACGGGCATTGATATACGCACGCGCCGCACGAAATGCATTTATCGTTGTTGATGCACGCCTGCTTTTCTTCGCCCATCGCAATGGCTTTCACTTTGCACGCCGTTTCGCACGGACGTTTATAATCGTGAATCGCGCTGTACGGGCAGACTTTCGCACATGCGCCGCACTCTTTGCACTTCGTTTTATCAATATGCGCCACGTGATTTTCGTCGAACGTAATCGCGCCGAAGCGGCATACGTCTTCGCAGCGGTGCGCTAAGCAACCGCGGCACGCGTTGGTAACTTCGTAGCCGCCCATCGGACATTCGTCGCACGCGATGTCGATCACTTCGATCACGTTCGGCTTATCGTTGTCAAGTCCCATGGCGATGCGCACGCGCTCGGCTAAAATCGCGCGTTCTTTGTATACGCAGCAGCGCATGGTGGGAATTTTGCCCGGCACGATGGTTTTCGGGATATCAATTGCCGTCTGCGCAAGTCTGCCCGCCCACGCTTCGCGCGCCACTTCGCGCAATACTTTGTATTTGAGATGCTGCACTTTTGTATCAAATTTTCTCATAACGATTTCTTCCTTTTCGTTTGTAGTTTTTTTAATTTTAACGCCTTTTTTAAAAATAACTCACCTTGATCCGCTTGCCCATCTTTTTCAGACATTCCGAAAGCTCGGACACAAGATTCATTTTGATATTGAAATTGATCGGCAGATCGGGGTTCTGATGCGCCGGATTCACCGCCCTGCCCACGTAGAAATTGATGTCCGTCGCTTCTTCGAATAAA
>CALARO010000390.1 GCA_937888935.1 uncultured Clostridia bacterium | reverse complement strand
TAACGCGCTCAAAGGTCTGATCGACATTGCGAAACAGGCGGGCACGAAAATCGCGGGTTGCTGCGCCGAGATCGAGAAAGGATTTCAGGGCGGCGGCGACGAACTGAGAAGCCTGGGGTACAGAGTGGAATCCCTTGCGATCATCGAGAGTATGGGCGAAAACGGAATTTCGTTCAGAAAATAAAAAAGTCTAAATTTTTTAGCCCGAAGCGCGAAAAAGCGTGCGGGCAAAGGAGAAAAATATGAAGAAACTTGTATCTCTGGCTCTTTCGGCTGTGATGGCGTGCGGCGTTACCGCCGCGCTCGCGGGTTGCGACGGCGATTCGAATGCCGGCGCGAAAGTGGAAGATTACGAATTCAAGCCTGTGGCGGCAAACGAGTTGAAAGTCGGTTTAATTTGCCTTCACGACGACTCTTCCACCTATGATAAGAACTTTATTGATGCAATGACGGCGGCTTGCGATGCAAAGGGTGTAGAGCTTGTAAAGCAGCTCAACAAAGCGGAAGACAGCACCTGCTTCGATGCGGCCGAAGATTTGGTAAGTCAGGGGTGCAGGGTGATTTTTGCCGATTCGTTCGGGCATGAATCGTATATGATGCAGGCTGCGGCAAAATATCCTTCCGTGCAGTTCTGCCATGCCACCGGAACGAAAGCTTTAACGCATAATCTCGGCAACTATCACAACGCGTTTGCTTCGATTTATGAAGGCAGATACCTTGCGGGTGTTGCGGCGGGCATGAAATTGAATACGCTTGCAACGAAAAAGGATGACGCGGGCAAGGACTACTATCAGATCGGTTATGTAGGCGCATATCCTTACGCGGAAGTTATTTCCGGCTTCACTTCTTTCTATCTCGGCGTTAAATCCGTTGCGAAAGCCGAAGTGAAGATGGACGTTACCTACACTTACAGCTGGTATTCGCCTACAGATGAACAGACGGGTGCGGAATTTTTGATCGATAAGGGTGCGCAGCTCATTTCGCAGCACGCAGACTCGATGGGCGCGCCCAATGCCTC
>CALARO010000389.1 GCA_937888935.1 uncultured Clostridia bacterium | reverse complement strand
TTATTTCTTTGTTTGTTTCGCACTCACCCCAACATTTATTATAGAACCTTTTTTTATATTCTATTGTCTTGCATTTCCCGCTGCTTTCATGCGACATATCCGAGAATCGTGAACAAAATCGGTATGCTCGCGAGCGAAAAGATTAAAGAATAAAAACACACCTGCGCGCTTTCCGCCCCTTCTTCGCCGCGAAAAATGACGATATTCATTCCGATCGGCATTGCCGAAATCACAACGGGAATCAGCAGGTACTGCGCGCCTTGCCATCCCGTAGCCATACGGAATAACAGGCAGCAGCCGACGACGATTGCGGGGATTACGACAAGGCGCACGATGGCGATCAGCGCGGCTTTCCACGAAGAAGACAATTCTTTCAGCGAGAATTTCGCCAGCACCATGCCCGTGTAAATCATCGAAATCGGACTCATGCAACTCTTTGCCGCGGATAAAATCGTGCCGCACGCGGCGAGCGCGACGTTTGCGCTTTTTCCCGATAAATCCACGCCGGCAATACCGAGAATTATCCCGATTGCCAGGGCGGGAATGGCAGGCTGTATTTTAAATTTTCCTTTCGGTTTTCCGAGATCGGAAGTGATCATTTTAATGCCGAGCGTATAGATGAAAATCGTGAAAGGAATGACGAAAATCAGCACTTTCGATAGCGTTTCCGCGCCGTAGACAAATTCGATGAGCGGATAGCCGAAATACGAATAATTCGAAAACGCAAGCATATACACAAGTACTTTTTTATCGGAATAAATTCGCTTCGTTGCCGCGCCGAGCGCATACGCCAGCGCGAGAAAAAACACAAGGCAAAAAAGTCCTACAAGCATATATCCGCCGTACCCTGCAACGTTCTCTTTCGTGACTCCGCCCGCGAGATTGCAGATAAGATACGCGGGCAGGATAAGATCTGCGAGAAGCAGCGACACCGTTTTCGCCGAATTTTCGGGCAGAATTTTCTTTCTTTGCAGAAAATACCCCGCCGACATAAAAAACAGCATGACGAGTACCTGCTGCAAAGTTTTGCAAAATACGTTCATCCCCGTTACTTCACTTTCAGAACGACTTTGCCGATATTTTCGCTTTTTTCAAGCACTTGCTGCGCTTCTTCCGCGCGATCGAACGGATACGTGCGGTAGACTTTCACTTTCACGCTTTTATCTTCGAATTTTTTCCACAGATGTTCGCGCAATTCTTCTAAGAGCGCGCCTTTTTCTTCTATGCTTCTCTTTCTGAGCATGCTGCCCGTGATATGTAAGCCGCGCGTAAGCAGCGGGCGAAGATACAATTTCGTAGTGACTCCCGCAAGCGTGGAAATCACCACATAATAGCCGCCTTCCGCCATATATTGCAGCGATTCGCCCATATCTTCGCCGCAAAGACAATCCATGGCGCAATTTACGGGTGTACCCGCTTCGCTAAGCCGCCTGAAAACGTCGCTGACTTTCTCTTTCGTTAAATCGACGATATAATCCGCGCCCAAAGAAGCGATCGCTTCTCTTTTCGCGGGATCGAGCGCGTCGGTGATCACTTTTGCGCCGAAGCCTTTCGCCATGGGGATCGCCGCGCTGGCAAGTCCGCTTGCGCCCGCCGCGACGTACACCGTCTGCCCTTCTTTCAGGTGACCTTCTTTGAAAAGATTGAGATACGAGGTGGTGTACGCTTCGGGGATCGCCGCCGCTTCTTCGTAGGAAAGCCCTTCCGGCATGGGCAGCACGAGCTTGTACGGCACGCAGATTACTTCGGCATACGCGCCGCCGCCCACGAGCGCGCAAACCTTATCGCCGACTTTGAAATTCGTGTTTTTCGCCGCTTCTTCGCCGAGCGCGAGAATTTTTCCCGCAAGTTCGAGTCCCGGCCATTGCGGCCAGCCCGCGGGCGAGGGGTACGTGCCTTTTTTCTGCAACAAATCGGCGCGGTTTAACGCCGCCGCGTGTATTTCCACGCGGATTTCGTTTGCCTTTTCTTTCGGATTTTCCACTTCTTCAATTTTTAATTTTCCGTTTTCTACGAGAATCGCTTTCATTTTTCTCTCCTTTATTCGCCGTTTTTACACGTTGTAGCCGCACGCGCGAAGCGTGAGTTTTTGCAATAAATATTCGTATTCCGTATCCGTGGGGTTGGGAATTTTTCCGAGAACGGACGATACAAATTCTTCCGCCATCGCATCGTACCGCCCCGTTTCTTTGAGCTGCACCGTTTTATGCGCGTCGTTCCACGGCTTTTCTTCGGGATTGAGCGTTTCGCACACAACCATCGGATTTTCAAGCGGGCGGATACTTACCGAGCCTTTTTCGCCGTATACCGTAAATTCGCGCATGCCCCAGCCGTTCGCTTCCACCGAAGACACCTTTGCCGTGGCGATTCCGTCGGCATAAGTCATTACGATCAGCGACGTATCTTCGAAATAGATACCGCCGTCGCCCGATACGCTGTGAAACGCCGTGAGATTTTGCGGCGCGCCTTTCACCTGCATGCAAAGATCGATTAAATGACAGCCGAAAATAAACGCGACGGGCGCTTTCGTGCCGTAGGATATAAACTGCTTTTTATGCTCGGCGGGGTGCTTCGTACTCATCTGCGCCGAAATATTGTACACGCGGCCGAGCGCGCCGCTTTTTACCTTTTGAAGAAGATACCGCACGCCCGCATTGTAGCGGTACATGTAGCCCGACTGAAACACGAGATTTTTTTCCTTTACGATTTTGAGAAAATTTTCGTATTCTTCGAGATTTGTTCCCGCGGGTTTATCCATATGCACGTGCAAGCCGCGCGCCGCACATTCCGTAGCCGTTTTCACAAGGCGCGGCACGCTTTCTTCTACCATAGCCGCCGAAATTCCGCTGCCGAACAATTCTTCTTTGCTCCTTCTCGGCAGATCGCCGTACACGGCG
>CALARO010000388.1 GCA_937888935.1 uncultured Clostridia bacterium | reverse complement strand
TTGCCGCAAGCTTTTTTGCAAGCTCTTCATTCGAATAATTTTTCGCCTTTACCTTTTCGATCAGGGCTTGCCTGTCTTCGTCTTTGTCCGAATTATAAGGGTTGCTGTCGGAAACCACCTTGCCGTCGGATAAGCGCACGATACGCGTGGAATACTTTTCCGCAAGCTCGGGATTGTGCGTAACCATGATCACGAGCCTTTCGCCCGCGATTTCGCGGATGAGTTCCATAATCTGCACGCTCGTTGCGCTGTCCAGCGCGCCCGTAGGCTCGTCGGCAAGCAGAATTTCGGGACTGTTTACCAGCGCGCGGGCGATTGCCACGCGCTGCATCTGCCCGCCCGAAAGCTGATTGGGTTTTTTATTCAGCTCTTTTTCAAGTCCCACTCTTCTGAGTGCTTCGGCGGCGCGTTTTTTTCTTTCCGATTTCGATACGCCCGCGATCGTGAGCGCGATTTCCACGTTGCCGAGAATGGTCTGGTGCGGAATTAAATTATACGATTGAAACACGAAACCGATGCGGTGATTTCTGTATACGTCCCAATCGCCGTCGGTGAAATTTTTTGTGGAAACGCCGCCGATTTCGAGATCGCCGGACGTGTATTTATCCAAGCCGCCGATGATATTCAATAGCGTGGTTTTTCCGCAACCCGATTGCCCTAAAATCGAAACGAATTCGTTCTTTCTGAAATCGAGCGACACGCCTTTGAGCGCGTGTACCGCGCTGCCGCCGCTTTCGTAGTCCTTTGTGATGTTTTTCAGCCTGAGCATACGAATTTTCTCCGTTTTATCCTGAATTTTTTATGCGTTTTTCGGCGTTTTTTTGCAAATTTTTCTTAATTTCCGCCGTTACGAAAACAAAGCGAAGAATATCTCTCCGCTTTGTTTGTTCTGCTGTTTGCGCTTGGCTTATCTTACGTTTCTGTAAACGGAATCGGAAAACTCTTCTACGAGTTTGATCATCTGATTCGCCTTGTCCGCGCCGAAATCGTTGATAACCTTGTTTACGACTTCGCCCATCTTCTTTCTCTGCGCAAGATACAGCTCTTTGCCTTTGCCGTCCATCACGATGTAGGCGATTTTTCTGTCTACGTCGTCGGGAACGCGCTTTACATAGCCTTTCGCAGAAAGACGATTTACCATCTGCGAAATCGCCGAACGCGTAACGCCCACTTTATCGGCAAGTTCCGTGGAAATCAGGCGTTCGCCTTTCTTTTCCGCCGCAACGATCTCTTCAAGCATTCTCATTTCGGAATTGTTGAAAGATTTCTTGCCTCTTACGAACACCACGTTCTGCATCGTGCGCGTCATGTTCTGAATTTTGCCCAAATAAGTTTCTCCGGTCATTACATTGCCTCCGCTTCCTGCCGTATTTTTTCTTCGGTTTTTCTTCCGTTTGGCAAGAACACCTTTATTATACCCCGTTTTTAAAAATTGTCAACAAAAAAATAAGTGATTTTGTAGGTTTTCACAATAATTTCATTTTTTCGCAAAATTTTTAATTTTTTGCCGGAAACACCTTGAAATATCGCCGTTTTTCGGCTTTACCCCTTGTTTAAATATTTTTTAACCCCTGTCTTTTTTGAACGACGCGCAAATATCGGAATTTTTCGCGGGGCGCGGCGCAGGGGCGCGAAAAGACTTGCCAAACGATAAAAAGCGTGATATAATTACGGGTAGAAATCGCGCGGCGCGCACGGAAGTATCATATGCAAGCGTACGCCCGGCGCGCGCGGAATATATTTTTGCGCGGGCAATACGAAAAGGAAGAGAAAAAATATGTCGGCACTCAACGAATTTTTGGAAAAATCATACACGGCTTATCACGCGGTGAAAAACGCGGCGGATTATCTCACGGCGAACGGCTTTTCAGAGCTTTTCGAAGGCGAAGACTGGAACGTGGAAGAAGGAGGAAAATATTTCGTTACGCGCGGCGGCAGCTCGCTGATCGCTTTCACCGTGGGCGCGCTCGATAACGGACTGAGTTTTAAAATCGCGGCTTCGCACGCCGATTCTCCCGCGCTTAAACTCAAAGACAACGCCGTGTTTACTACGGGCGCATACGAAAAGCTCAACGCCGAGTGCTACGGCGGCGGCATCTGGTATTCGTTCTTCGATCGCCCCTTAAAAATCGCGGGGCGCATTGTGGAAAGCGAAAACGGCGTACTGCGCCCGCGGCTTGCCGAATCGGACTATTTCGTGACGATCCCGTCTCTCGCGGTGCATCAGAACCGCGGCGTAAACGACGGATTTGCCGTGAACGCGCAGACGGATCTCTGCCCCTTATACGCGCTTACCGAGCAGGGCGGCGATCTGATCTCTTCGCTTTCTTCCGCGCCCGTGGCGGCATACGATTTGTATCTCGTGAACGCGCAGAAGCCTTACGTTTTCGGCAGAAACGGCGAGTTTCTCGCTTCGCCGCGCGTGGATAATTTAACGAGCGTTTTCGCTTCGATCGAAGCGATAGCGGACGTGCTTGCGCCCGGCGGCGTGTGCGTGGCGGCGGTTTTCGATAACGAAGAAGTGGGCAGCCGCACTCTCGAAGGCGCGGGCGGCGATTTTATGGAACGCACTCTGCGCCGCTTAACCAGCGCGCTGCGCTTTGACGACGACGAATATTATAAAGCCCTGCACTCTTCGTTTTTACTCTCGGTAGACAACGCGCACGCGCTGCACCCCAACCACCCCGAAAAGTGCGACCCCACCAACCGCCCCGCGGCGGGCGGCGGCGTGGTGATTAAATTCCACGCGGACAAAGCCTACACCACCGACGCGCTTTCCGCTGCCGTGATCGAAGAAATTTTCAAAAACGCGAACGTGCCTTTTCAGAAATTCTACAACCGCTCGGACGTGCGCAGCGGCAGCACGCTCGGCGCGATTTCGCTTTCGAAAGTCAGCCTTTTAAGCGCGGACATCGGCATTGCGCAGTTTGCCATGCACTCGGCTTGCGAAAGCTTCGCCTGCGCCGATTACGCTTCTATGCGTTCTGGTTTGCGCGCGTTTTTCGCTTCTTCCATTCAGGCGAACGGCGACGAAATCACCATCGGCTGATTTTATTGCCGATTTTACGTTTGATTTTACGGCTGATTTCAAAAACCGCCGATCCGTTTGTTACAAAGTATACGATAAAGCCTGCGCGGGCGTTTTCCTTTGCCTGCGCAGGCAGTTTTTTTGCGTTCTGTTTTTGCGTGCTGTTTTATTTTACGATCAGCACCACTTTGCCCACGTTTTCGCCGCGGTAAAGCACCTGCTGCGCTTCGTCCGCGCGTTCGATGGGGAACGTTTTATAAATTTTCACTTTGATTTCGCCGCTTTCGAATTTTCCCCACGTTTTTTGCGTGAGTTCTCTGAGAAGCTCGCCCTTTTCTTCGGGCGTTTTGCTGCGCAGCGTGCTGCCGATAATGCGGATGTTTTTCACGTAGATATTCTTGAAATCCACCGCCGAAATATCCCCCGCAAGCGAAGCGATCTGTATCCAGCGGCAGCCGCGCGCCACGTATTTCAGGCATCTGCCGAGCGCTTCGCCCGCCAGACAATCAATGGCGAGATTTACGGGCGTGCCGTTCGCTTCTTCCGCTTTCAGCACTTCCGCGATGTCTTCTTTCGTGGTATCCACCACGCGATCGGCGCGCAGATACGCCACTTCTTCCGCCTTTTTCGCGCCAAGCACCGTGGTGATCACGCGCAAGCCGAACGCTTTCGCCATGGGGATCACCGCGCTGGCAAGTCCGCTTGCGCCCGCGTTCATCAAAAGCGTTTCGCCCGCTTTCGCCTGCCCCACGTGAAACAAATTCAGGTACGCCGTCATGTACACTTCGGGAATCGCCGCCGCTTCGGCAAAGCTAAGCCCTTTCGGCATCGGCAGCACCATGTTTTCGGGCGCGGCAACGTATTCCGCGTACCCGCCGCCGCCAAGCAGCGCGCATACCTGATCGCCGATTTTCCATTTTTTGCAGCCTTCGCCCACGGCTTTCACTACGCCCGAAACTTCAAGTCCCGGCCATTCGGGGCAACCCGGCGGGGGCGGATAACTGCCTTCGCGCTGCAATAAATCGGCGCGGTTGATCGCCGCCGCGTGCGTTTCGATCAGCACTTCCCCCGCTTTCGGTACGGGATCGGCTACTTCTTCATAACTTAATTCATGCGTTTGTTTATTGATGACTACAGCTTTCATTTTTCTTTCTTCCTTGATTTTTATAAATCATAAATCCAGCCCGGATTTGATTTTCAGCACGTTACTTAAAAGCGGCGGACCGGGATAAGTGGTTTCGTCGTACTCTCGGAAGCAAAGCCACATGCAAACGCCGAGCGATGCGCCGATCGTGCGGTGCAATTTGCAGTATTTGCCCCCCGAAAGAAACAGAAACGGCACGCTTAATTCGTTTTTTAAAAGGCGGCATATTTCCAGGTTTTTCAGCTCTTCTTCCTGCGTTTCCGCGCCCGTGACGATTTTTACGACGTCCGCCCCGCGCTTCTGCTGCCCGAGCGCGATTTCAAGCACCCGATCCGCTTCGCGAAAAGTATAAATATGCGAAGACATCAGCACTTCGCCGCCGCGCGCGTGCGCTTCTTCGATAAACCGCTTCTGCTTTTCGATTGCCGCGGCGTTCACGGTAAATTCTTCGGGCGAAGGATCGAACATATCGCCCGGAAGATCAATGAGCGTTGCGCCCCATTCGGGCAGTTCGAGCAATTCGCGCGCAAGCTCTTCGTCGCTTTTGCCCGCGTTTGAGCCTTGCCGGTAATTCGTAACGTACACGGGGTGATCGCCCGCCGCCGCGAACAACGCGGAAATTGTTTCCCGCGAGCGATCTTCCTTGCCGAACGTGTGCAGCTGCAAGCCGATCGCCGTTGCGCCTTCCGCAATGGCGTTCCGTATTTTACATTCGGCTTTTTTCGCCGACGGACCATGCACCATTTCGGTGACGAACGGCATTTTTCCTTCGCATAAAAAACTTTTTTTCATTTTCTCGTCCTCTTTGCTTCTCTTATATTATAATCGTTTGACAAAATTTTTTCAATCGTATATAATACTCAATACTACTGAAAAGTAAACCTATTCTCTTGTAAGGAAGTCGTTTTATGTTTTATGCAAATCCGGGCGAAATTCTTTCCGTGCTTCTCGCCGTAAAATACACGCACAAACAAAACGCGGAATGCGACTATTCTTCCGAGCCGCGCCCCTGCCATAATTTCGTTTTTATGTTAAACGGCGAGGGTATGGTGCGTTCCAACGGCGAAATTTTCCGCGTGCGCCCCGGCGAGATTTTATATATCCCCAAAGATTCAAAGTATAGCGCAAAGTGGCTCGCTTCGCCCGAAGCCGCGTATCACTCGCTGCATTTTTCATTTCAGCCGAAATTCGATCCGTGCAAAAATAAAACGATTCCCGTGCAGATTTTGCCCGCGAACGATTTTCAGAAGCTGTATTCGCTTTTGCTTACGATCGAAAAATATCAGTACTCGAAAGACGAAAACTCGTTTTTCGCGCTTTCGGCGTTTTTCGAAATGTGCGGAAAATTGCTGCCGCTTGCGAAAATTTCCGCCGAGCTGCCCGTAAATCAAACGCTTCTTCCCGCCATCAACTATATCGAGCGGCACTATAACCGCGAATTTTCGGTGGACGATCTTGCCGCGCTTTGCTATTTAAGTCCGTCGCGTTTTTATTATTTATTCAAAAAGTACGCGCGCGCCACGCCCATAGAATATAAAAACAAAATCGCCGTGCAGCGCGCCGCGCAGGATCTTTTGTATTCTAAGCAGACGAGCATCGCCGACATCGCCGCAAAGCACGGCTTTTCGAGCGTGATTTACTTCGAGCGGCTGTTTAAAAAAACGACGGGGAAATCCCCGTCGCAATACCGCAAAGATAATTTATTATAATACGAACGCCGCCGTTTTCCGCAAGCGATTTACACAAGCAATTTTCGCGCCATCTCCGCAGTTCCATGCCCTGTGCGGGTTTACTACCCCTGCGAGACTACTTCCGCGAATAGCCGAGAGCGTTTTTCATCTCTTTCCCCTCGCCTGCGGCATCTTCTTCTCGCACTTCGGGCAGCTCCGTCACATCCAGCACGGGGCGGTACATCCACTTGCCGCGCGTGAAATCGGGGATCGCCTGCGGCATGCCGCCGTGCGCGATCGACTGCTCGGAAAGCGGCGTAATCGCCATCCATGCCGCCATATCGTACACGTCGATCGGCATTTCCGCGCCGTTTAAAATCGCCGTGAAAAACGCCTTGAATTCAAGGTAGTCCATGCCGCCGTGACCAAGCTTTTTCTCTTCTTCCGTCATATCGCGCCAGATCTCGGGAAGATAGCGCGAGTATTCTTCGGCGCAATTCATGTGCTTTTCCACGGTTTTGATCGCTTCGAAATCGTCGTGCAGGAATTTATCCGTTTCGAGCAGCACCATGTTGGTATCCTGCTCGCAAAGTCCTTTCGTGCCGCGCACCGTAAATTCGCGCGAATAGCAGCGCGGAAGCGACGTATCCAGCCGCAGCGTGATCACTTCGCCGCCCGCGCACGTGATGGTGGTAACCACGATGTCGCCCTGATTGAATTCGGTATCTTTCAGCGACGGATCGGGCGAGCGATCGCTCTTCGCGCATTCCGTCAAGCCCCAGCTTTTCGTTGCGACCGAAGTTAAAGAAAGCATTTTGTTGCCGCGGTTGATATTGAGAATTTTCGCAATCGGCCCAAGCTCGTGCGTGGGATAGTTTTCGCAGTTTCTCAGTTCGTAATTTTTCAGGCGATAGTGCCTGTTTACGTTGCCGCCGAGTACTTCGCCGCGCAGCTCGTGCGCATACGCCCCGTGGCAGTACACGATTTTGCCGAGCTTGCCCGAACGAGCAAGCGATGTGGACAAAAGCTCGAATTTATCGAAGCAGCAATTTTCAAGCATCATAATCGGCGTGCGCGTTTCTTCATACGTGCGCACCAGCTGCCAGCAGTCTTCGAGATCGTACGCCCCCGCCACTTCCACGGCGGTGTATTTACCAGCTTTCATCGAATAAACCGCCATGCGCGTATGCTCGTTCCACGAAGAAGCGATCACCACGGCTTCCACGTTTTTATCGTCGATCAGCTCGCGGTAGTCTTCGTATTGCTTCACGTCGTTGCCGCGCGTTTCTTTCACGCGCTTTGCGCCGGTTTCGCGGCGATCTTCT
>CALARO010000387.1 GCA_937888935.1 uncultured Clostridia bacterium | reverse complement strand
CGATGAGAATTGCCACAGCTTTTCAAATTTTCCGTTGCTGTCGGCAATCAGGCAAACGTTCGAGTTTTTGTGATAAGCGGTAATGCGATAGTAGTGATTCATAGTAATCTCCATTCTGCCACAAAGTGTCAGCACAAATAGAAATGAAAGTGAGACGCTGTGGCGTTTTATTTTTTTGTTTTTATGATATAATTTTTACAAAGGAAGGCGCACTACAAAGCACGGTAGGAGGAGTTGAAGTTGCCACCTGCAAAAATCAGTATAGTAATCAGTGTTAGAATCATCTTTTCAAGCACAAATGAGTGGAGCTTTTAGCCCGTACACTAAAAATTGTTTTAACGCCTGTTAATTGTGTGATGATTCAGTCCCCGCCTTTCTTCCAAATCATTTTCAAGGAGAAAAAATTTTTGAAGGCTGTTTATCCTATTTGTTGTGGCGTTGATGTACATAAATCCTTTCTTGTTGCAACCATCATTACTACAACAAACTCAATTGAGCCACGTTATGAGAAAAAGCGTTTTTCCGTTTATAACCGTGATTTACATCTTTTCGCCGATTGGCTCATTACACACAACTGTTTTGATCTCTGTATGGAATCCACGGGTAAATACTGGATTCCCGTCTTCAATATTTTAGAAGAACGAGGAATTCGCGTTGTTATTGCTAATCCAAAATGGGTTAAAGCCGTAAAAGGGAACAAAGACGATACCAAAGATTCTAAATGGATTGGCGATCTTTTTCGTTTGGGACTTGTACCAGGAAGTTTTATTCCGCCTAAAAAAATCCGAGTGTTGAGAGAGTTCACTCGTTACCGTTACAAATTGGTCGCTATGAAAAGCAGTGAGAAAAACCGTTTTCAAAACGCTTTTACCGTTTGTAACGTTGCTTTGGATTCTGTTGTTAGCGATATGTTTGGTTCCTCTGCTCTCGCCATTACAGATTATCTGATTTCGTCCGATTCTTTCAATCCTGATTATTGCCGTTTTCTTCTCAAGCGTTCTTTGAAAAAGAAAGCAAATTCAGTGCTTACATCCATTGAAGGATATTCTATGACGACCGAACAAAAATTTCGTATAAAGGTTGTACGCGAACATTTATCCGCTATTGACTATTCTATTGCAAAAATCGATAACGCTATTTCCCAAATGGTTTCCGAATACGAATCCTTGATTGATTTACTTTGCACCATTCCGGGGGTTGACCGAAATTCCGCTATTACCATTATTTCCGAAATTGGTACTAACGTTGATTTATTCAGTTCGTCCAAACGCTTATGTCGTTGGGCTGGTCTTACCCCCGGTAGCAATGAATCAGCGGGAAAAAAGAAATCCGTTTGTATTTCTCGTGCCGGTGTTTATCTTAAACCCGCTTTGGTTCAGGTGGCTCATGCTGCCGTTAAATCCATATCCTCTCCTTACTACCGTTTAAAATATGAACAACTTTCTAAACGCAGAGGTAAGAAACGGGCTATTATTGCTATTGCTCGTATGATTCTTACCGCTATTTTTTCTATTTTGAAAACGGGTGAAGTTTGGAATCCTACCGATTTGTTTAAAGTGGACTTGCCCGAACATCTTAAAGAACTTCAACGAGGGAAAGCCATTAAACAAGCTCTCAAATTTTTGCAATCTCAAGGCATTCTGTCTTCCTAATTCTTTCTTTTTTTCTTATTTTCTTACTCTGCCTTTTAAGACAGGGCTTTTTATCTTACTCTTTTTTCTTTTTCTTTCACACTAAAATCTCCTTGTAGAATTTAAAAATTATCTGTCGTATTTCATAAAGCGCGGATATTGCAGGGAAAAAGCGGGCGTTTTCCAAACCGACCACGTTTCTAAGGTAAGAGAATTTTGATGTCGGATAATCGCGGGAACGCCCGCCAGAGCCAACTGCAAGTACGTCATATGCACGCATCGTAAATCAATGTCGGAACAGTCGATAAAGCAATGCCGGGCGTAATTGATATTGTACGTATTTTTCAAAACGTCAAGAGCGGCAATCGCCATTCCGCCCCCGCCGCAACACGGATCGCAGATAGAAATAATGCCGTCGTTGTCGGTTAAAGCAATCGCGTTTTTCTCACCGAGCGTTACTTCTGCCATAAATTTTGAAATATTGTACGGCGTGAAGAATTGCCCCTTGTTGCCGTTTCCGAGATCACATCGCATAAACAATTCGCCCAAATGATCGCCGAAGCGACCGTTATCGTAAACGCAGGACGAAAGCAGAGCAAATAATTTAGCGAAAATGTCGGCAAGTGCTTGTCTTGCGGAAAGCGGGTATGCGGACATAACCTGCTTGTAACGTTCTTCGCGTTTATCTTTTTGTATTAAATCAACGGTGTTAGCAATCGCGAGTGCGCCGCATTCGAATAAATCGGAAACGAATTTCGATTTATCTACATTGCGGCTTTCGTTGTCGATATCCTTGATAATCTCGTCGAGCGAAGGAATCGGATACGGGCAAAGGTTCTGCGTTTGTTCGGGGCGTTTAACTGCCTTAAAAGTTGTTCGCAAGTCAGCTTCGGAATAAGAACAAGTACCGAAATCGAAATCAAAAGTAAAAGGTTTCATAAATAAAAATCTCCTGTAAAAAGCAAATCACGCGGCGGATCTTTGAATTTTGCGAAGTTTCTTATTCGCATAGGGCAGCCACGTGAGATTGACAAATTGCAAAACGCCGTCGTCGGGCGTAGAATCGTGATAAGCGTAACATTGCAGTATTTTTCTTCGGCTCGGCGAGTATTCGACGGTAACGAACGGCACGTCGGGGTGTTCTTTCGTGCGAATAAAGAAAATCAGAGATTCTTCCCGCGCGAATTTCTGATCGTACCCCATCCGACCAACGCAATGATCGAGCAATTCGCCTTCACGGATAAGCTCGGCAGGGCTTTGCGCAATCACGGCGATATAAACGGACTTATTATCGTATTCAAGCCCCGAATACTTGTTTGCGACGGCGGCGAAAGTATCGTAAAAGGCTTTCCTTTCTTTTTCGTCTTGTATCGCTTTTGCGGTGGCGTATTCGTCGATGCGGATATCGTGCCAGTGTTTGAAATTGTGGGGATAACGATTTTTTTCAATCGTCATATCTAGATTCAGATAGCTGCAAGCTTCGAAATAATCTTTGTAAGAATAAACGGAAATTTTTTGTTTATTGAGATATAGAATCAATTTTTCTATATCGTTTTTGAAAAACTCGCGAAGTTCGGCGGTGTTTACCGATTTCATTAAATTCAAACGGCTCTTACGCAACATTTGCAATTCGGGTAAAGCTCTGCCTGTTTTAAACGAACGAAGGATCACGTCTACGTAATACTTGTTTTCCGTAAGTTCCGCGCGGTTTTTCATAAGCCATCTTGCAAACGATTTGTTTTTTCCGACGGTTTTTAAAATCTGCGTTGAAAAGACGTAATCGCCAAGTCCTGCTTTCATCAGATACTCGATTTGCGGATATTTCTCGTAAAAGCGTAAATATTTCAGTACGTTTACG
>CALARO010000386.1 GCA_937888935.1 uncultured Clostridia bacterium | reverse complement strand
ATTTTGCGCTGAGTCTTTATCGCACGGGCGAAGCGGTAAACGAAGCGGCGGGCGATACGGCGAAAATAGAAATCGACGACGCGCTTTTCGTGCGGTATGTAAGCAGAAATTCGAAAGCGGAATCGGTAAGCAATGATTTTTCGGGCGTGAAGATTTCGGAAATAGAAGCCTCCGACGGTACGCTTTCCGTGAAGGAATATTATATCAATCGTTCGGCGTATTACGTGGGCGCGGAAGTCAATCTTCCGCTTGTGTACGCGGAAGGCAAAAAGGGAAGTCTTTTATTCGGCGAATGTAAAAATTACGGCTATTTCGCTCCGAAAAAAGAGTATTCCGAATGGATTATGCGCTTCGATTTGCAGGTAACCGACGAGAGAAACGTGAAGCAGAATCCGGACGGCTCGTTCGATTTGCCGAAGCTGAAATCGGGCGCGATGCTCGGCGTGAGTTTCGGCAAGGAATACGCGGCGCAAAGCGCAACGGAAACGGACGGAATTTTCTTTTACAACTGGTACAACCCCGATTTTACCGAGGGAAAGCAAACGTACACGGGCGCGGATGGGCAAGCTTATTGCGGCACGTATCTCGCGGCGAGCGATACGGAAAAATCTTCGTGGAAATTTGGAAACGCGCCGATTTCTTACGATCTCTGGGGCGATAAATCGGCTGTATATAACATAATGGTGATTGCGGAAAATTCCACGGCGAAGCTGTATATGAAGCGCGCCGACGAAAGCGCGGAAAAAATGTCATCGCCGATTTTCACGGTAACGGGCGTAAATACGTGCGGCTATGCGGCGATCGTTGGCTTGAATTCGGCAAGTTTCAGAATTTCGAATTATTCTGTTACAAATATATCGCCGTATCGCGGGAGGAGCGGAAAATGAAAACGATACGAAAATTCGGTTGCATATCGGCGGCGATCGCGCAGCTTGCGTGCGGTGCGTTTTTCCTGTTTTTCTCGTTCGGCGGCGGGAAAAATAAAGCGTTTGCCGAAGATAACGCGTTGCCGCCCGCGGAACTGATCGTTGATTTTCAAAGCGACGAAATTGCGGCGGAAGTAAGCGGTAACGTAACGATTACAGGCGGCAAAGCCGTGCTGAAACAGGGCGGCGCGGTGGCGGCGAAAGAAAAATTCCTTTCGTTTCGCCTGTACGTAAGCGCGAAAATTGCGGGCGAAATGAAAATATCGTTTGGCAACGCGGCGTTGATTTGCGGCGAAAACGGTTTTTCGGCGCAGGGTGCGGCGCAAACGTTTCACGAAAAGCGCGCGCTTTCGGGCGATGTGCTGATTGCGCTTACCGTTTCAAACGGACGAATCGAAGCGGGCGTAAGAAGAAGCGACGAGCCGCAGGAAAGGTTGTACGAAACCGCTTTCAAAGCCGTGCTTACGGAAGAGCGGGAAAACGCGGTTGCGCCGTCTTTTTCGGCGGAAAGCGGAACAACGGAAATAAGTTATTTTGAAATTTTTTCGCTGGAAGCGTCCGTACCTACGGAAAGCGAAGATTACGATCCGTCGCACGATTCTTCGGCGTTTGCCGAAAAGCCCGTGAAAGAAGAAAAGAAAAAAGGCTGTTCGGGCGGGTTGAATAAAGGCGGTACGCTTGCGGCGATCGCGGCGGTTGCCGTGGTGGCGGGCGTATGCGCTGCGGGGCGCGGCGAGAGCAAAAGGCAAAAGAATAAAAACGGGGGCAAAAAATGAAAAAATTGATTTCGAAACTGGTTTCCGCGATTTTATGCGGCGCGATCTTCTTGGGGGGATCGGCGGCGGCAGGTTGCAAAAAGCAACCGA
>CALARO010000385.1 GCA_937888935.1 uncultured Clostridia bacterium | reverse complement strand
ACGGAAAACGCGCGCACTGTGGCGGCGGGCATGCGGTTTTTCATTTCCGATTTTTCGTGGCGGCGGAAACTGAATAAAGCCGCGGGCGAAGATTTTTACGCGATGAACAGCGAATATTGGTGGGGAGCCAACTATTGGATTCGCGACGGATTGCCGCTCACGTTCGAAGCGGCGGAAAAGGACGTGATTTTGCTGCACCCCGAAACGGCGAAACCGATTTCGCGGGAAGAATACGAAAAACTGCTCGGCGGATACGTGCTTGCCGTGCGAAATCCGCGCGGCGAAAAATTTACGCTGATGCGGCAGGGAACTGACGAAGAAATCGCGATTTCCGCCGAAAAAACGCTTACGGCGGGCGGCAACGAAGAATATGTGCTGAAACTGCCTTCCGTTCCCGCGTACACCGTATGCACGGTGTTTATAGATTAAATCAGAACGGTTTCAGCTGTTTATTTTTTGACACTGTATGCCCCTTTTCCGCGTACAGGGTTAATTGTTTTTTAATTTACGGCGCAGGCGGTTTAAATGCCGCTCGAAACTGCCGTCCGATAAAAGCTCTGCAAGAACGTACTGCTCGGGCGCGGGAACGGGGCTGGAATAAAACCCGAGTTTTTTTTCGTAGGCTTGCGCGAGCGCGGGCGGCAAAAGCATGTACCCCACGCGCAGCGCGGGCGAAAGCGTTTTCGAAAAAGTGTTCACGTAAATCACGCGCCCTTCGCCGTCGGCTTCGCTTGCCGCCCCGAAAAGCGTTTCCGCCGGCTTCATGTACGGCGAAAATTCCGAAAGATAATCGTCTTCCACCACGTACCCGTTTCTCTCGCGCGCAAAGCGCAGGTATTCCGCCTTTTTCGTGGCGGTGGCGGTGGCGAGCGTGGGGTACGAGCGATAGGGCGTTACGTGCAGCACGTTCGCGTCCGTGGCGGCAAGCTCGCCCGATAAAATGCCGTTTTCGCCGATTTTCAGAAGCCGCACTTTCGCGCCTTTCGCGGCATATACCCGTGCGATTTGCGAGTACGCGGGACTTTCCGTGCCGTAAATTTTATCCGTTCCCAGAAGTTCGGCAATCACGCCGTATAAATATTCCGCGCCCGCGCCGATCACAATTTGATTTTCGCTCACTTTCAGCGCGCGCGAACGCAAAAGATAGTTTCTGAGAGCCGTTTTCAGCTCGGGAACGCCGTTTTTCGGCGGTTTTTCAAGCAATTTTTCGCCGTACGTAATCCGCAAGCACCCGCCGCACCGCCCGCGCATACGAAGTGAAAGGAAACGTTTCCTGCGGGGCGGCGGCGTTTCCGGTAAAATTCTCAAACAAGGGGGGTATAGGCGGAACGAACGCGTTTTTTTCTTCGTTTTCGGCGTTCGGGGCGGCGACGGATTCGCTGAAATCGGGCGCGGGAAAAAACGGATCGCCCGCGCGGTAGGCGCAGAAAAAGCCGCTGCGCTCGGCGGAATCAATATATCCTTCGCTGCGCAGAATGTCAAGCGCGGTTTCCGCCGTGGAAAGGGATACGCCGTTTTCTGCGGCAAGCATGCGCTTCGAAGGCAGCCGCGCGCCGTAAGCGTACCCGCCCGATAAGATTTCCGATTTTAAAAGATTGTAGATTTTTTCGTATTTTTTCATAATTCTCTGTGCCTGTGTTTTTTCAGCCGATAAATTTCAAACCCTGCAAAAAGCCTTGTCTATCTGGTATGATAAAATAGTTTTGAATTGGCTATTTTAATGATACCAAAAATAGTATATACTGTAAAAGAAAAACAGTCAAGGAGATTTGCTATGGTTTCGGCAAAAAAATTATGCTACGTAGCGGTACTCACCGCGCTTACGGTGGTGCTTTCGTCGTTTTCGATCCCTACGCCCGTAGGCGCGCACGTATATTTAACGGACGCGGCGATTATTTTCGCGGGGCTTGTGCTTGATCCGCTTTCGGCGTTTATCGTGGGGGGCATGGGCGCGTTTATCGGCGACGCGATGTTTTACCAGCCTGCAATGTTCGTATCGCTTTTCACGCACGGTGCGCAGGCGGTGGCGGTATCGCTGATTGCGGGCGGCGTAAGAAAATTTGCGGACGACGGCGGGAAAGACGATTTTAAAAACAAAACCGTGCCTGCGCTTTGGAAAATCGTGCTTGCGGGCGTAGCGGGGTGCGTGATTATGGCGGGCGGCTACGCGTTCGGCAACGCGTGTATCTACGGCGGCACGTTTGCCGATCCGCATTGGGGCGTAGCGATCGCGAAAATTCCGTTTGAATTGCTGCAATCGGGCGTCGGGGCGGTGGTTGCGCCGATTTTAGCCTATAAAACGCCGCTGAAAAAGGTGTTTTTCGTAGCCGACAAAAAAGAAGAAAAGAAAGCAGAAGAGAAAGCGGAAAAAGAAACCGCCGACAAACAGGAATAATCAAAAATAATCAAATAACGAATCAAATCAGAAAGCCTTCTTCCCGCCGAAGAAGGCTTTTACTCATGCCAAAAAATCACGCAGAACGCAACTAATTGATGCTTCTTTTATACTCGCCCGGCGTCATGCCCGCGTAGTGCTTGAAAACGTAGTTGAAATGCGAAAGCGAATCGAAGCCGAGCTTTTCCGCGGCTTCCGTAAACGTGGATTTCCGCCGGATCAGCTTTTTCGCTTCGTCCGTTTTCAGTTTTAAATACGTCTGATAAATCGTCTTGCCCGTCTGCTTTTTAAAAAACGTGCAAAGGTGCGTTTTGCCGTAGTGCAGCTCGGCGCAAAGCTCGTCCAGAGAAAACGTGCCGTATACGTGCGCCGATAAATACCGCACGATCTCGTCTTGCAGCGCGCCCGAAGAAGCGATTTTCGATACGAAAAATTCCTGCGGCGAAGCCTGATTTTCGCCCTGCCGCAAAAGGTAAATCAAAAGCAATTCCAAAGAGTTTTTAATCACCTGCTCGCCGCCCATGTTCGGGTGTTCCCGCAGCTCTAATTTTTTAAGATCGGGGTCGAAATCGGGCAGTACAAACGTTCCCCGCGCTTCGGCAAGCACGTTTTCTAAAAGATACGATAAATTTTCCGGCACGGCCACCACGCGATCGGCGAAAAACCGCAGCCCTTCCGAGCGGCACACAAACGAAATAATAAAAATATTCGGCTCATACCCCCTGCATTCCACATAGTGCGGCAGATTGGGCGGAATAAAATACGTTTCGCCGCGCTTTAAAAGGTGCGGCGCGCCGTCCGTCACAATGTACGCGTTGCCCTTGTCCGCGTAGATCATTTCCCAGAAATCGTGCTTTTCTTCGGGCGATGAATAGCCTTTAAAAAGGTCCTGATAATGCACCGTAACGATTTTCTGCACGTTGAGTAAATTGTCGATTTTGCGCATATAAAAGCGCGTTTTCGGCGGATTGGTTCTCATTCTCATGCCCTTCCTTACATAATATATTATAGCACGTGCCAAATAAAATGTAAAATATTTCGTAGGGGTAAACTGTGAAATATTATGTAAAAAACGGGAAAGATTTTCTATTGCGGAACGCAAAAATTTGGTGTATAATATAGCCGTAAAAAACGTTGCGCAAATTTTTGCGCGGCGAAAAACGCAAGGAGAAGCAAAACAAATGGTAAAACCCGTGCTTGACAAGAATTTCTATCCGATGATACAGGCGATCACCGATTTTAACGAAGCGGTGAAAAAGAGCGGAAAAGCGAAAAAGGTGACGATCGTAGCCGAGAGAAACGGCGGCTACAACTACGTGTATACATACAACGCGTTTGAAGACGGCGTAAACGACGAACTGAATATCCGCATGGCGGATCGTCTTGCGAAAACCATTCTCTGGGTGGTGGGCGGCTATAAGCTTTCCGTTGCGGGCAGCAAAAAAATCTACGAGCATTTAAAGGCCGCTTATTCGAAGAACGGCGCGCGCGCGTTCGACGAAGACTTCATGAGCGGCGTGTACGAACGCCCGTTCGAAGTGACGTATCTCGAAGAGAACGAAGTGCCGGCGCAGAAGAA
>CALARO010000384.1 GCA_937888935.1 uncultured Clostridia bacterium | reverse complement strand
ATTCCGATCTTAAATCGCACGCGGCGGTCGTGGGCGATTTATCCGAAGCGGACGTAGCGCAAAAGCTGAAAGCCGCCACGGGCGATATCGACGTGCTTGTGTTAAACGCAAGCGTGCAGTACAAGCAGCCCTGGCGCGAAATCACCGCCGAGCTTATGCAGAAGCAGTTGCAGGTGAATTTCGTATCTACGGTGTGCCTGATGCAGGAATATATCCCCGCCATGGAAAAGCAAGGTTGGGGCAGAGTGATTGCGATCGGCAGCGTAAATCAGCACCGCCGCCACCCCGAGTTGTCCGTTTACGCCGCCACGAAATGCGCGGTGATGAGCTTCGTGGAAAACGTGGCGAAAATCGAAGCGCCGTTCGGCGTCACGGTAAACAACGTTTCCCCGGGCGCGATCGCCACGCCGCGCAACGCGGGCGTGTACAACGACGAAGAAGCGCGCAAAAAAGTGGAAGCGTGTATTCCCGCGGGGCGTTTCGGCACGCCCGAAGAATGTGCGGGAATCGTGGCGTTTCTCGCAAGCGAAGACAGCTCGTATATCACGGGCGCGGATATTAAAACGGACGGCGGCATGAGCCTGTAAAAGATTGTAAAAATACAAACGGAGACAACGATATGGAATTTTCGGAACTTGTAAAAAGCAGATATTCCTGCCGTAATTTTTCGGATAAAAGGGTATCGAAAGAAACGCTGTATAAAATTATCGGCGAAGCGTTGAACGCGCCGAGCGCGAAAAACACGCAGCCGTGGGAATTTTACGTAACGTATACAAACGAAGCGAACGCGAAAATCCGCGAGTGCCTGCAAGATAGCGGCAAAAACGCGTTTTTAAACGGCGCAACGGCGTTTATCGCGATTTTCGAAAATACGCCCGGGAATATCAATTGCGAGAAGTACGGCAACGATCGCTTCATGAAGTACGATATCGGTCAGGCGGCGGCATATCTCACGCTCGCCGCGAAAAACGCCGGCGTGGATAGCTGCACGATCGGCTGGCTGAACGAGCAAAAGTTGCAAAATAATACGGGCATAAACAAGCCGTGTTCGATTGTGATCGCGCTCGGCTACGCGGAAAAAACGGCGGACGGCGAAGAAGCGAAAGCCCCGCAAAAACGCCGCGCCGCGCTCGAAGAAAAAATCATAAACTACGAAAAATAAAAGGAAAAATACCATGATACAATTCAATCAGAGAGAACAGATCATCGCTTTAACGCCGCAATGGAAAGGCGAACGCCTGATAGACGGCAGACCAAAAGTGGCGGATAAATACCTTGAAAAAATGCGCAAAATGACGCTTGAAGAATTGTGGAAACCCATTTTTTTAAAGGGATACGAAAGCCAATTCGAAGGCGATCTGAAAACGCTGCACAATGATAACCGCATACTGATCGGCAGGGCGGTTACGTGTACGTTTGTGCCTTCGCGCCCCGATCTTCACGAAACGATGTTCGCGGCGGGCGCAGCCGAAGGCAGAAAGGGCAACTACAATCAATGGGTGATCGATAATCTCACAGAAGGCGACGTGGTGGTTGCGGATATGTACGATAAAATCTACAAAGGCACGTTTATCGGCGGCAATCTCACCACGGCGATCAAAGCCAAAACGAAAACGGGCGGCGCGGTGATCTGGGGCGGCATCCGCGACACGCAGCAAATGAAAGAAGTAGAAGGCGTGCAGGTGTACTATCGCGGCATTGATCCCACGCCCATCCGCGATTTTATCATGAAAGATTACAACGGCATCACGCGTATCGGCAAAGCTACGGTGCTTCCCGGCGACATCGTGTACGGCGCGGGCGGCGGCGTGCTGTTTATCCCCGCGCACCTTGTGGCGGAAGTGGTGGACGGCGCGGCGAAAACGCACGTAAAAG
>CALARO010000383.1 GCA_937888935.1 uncultured Clostridia bacterium | reverse complement strand
ATTTTTCGCAGGGGAATTGAGATTTTTTTGCGGAACGGCGCGGGAAAGAGCGGGCATGAAGAGAGCGGCTGTTTGCCTTTTTTTGGGGCGGCGGTCGCTTTTTTTGTTGGGGTGGGCGGGGTGAAAAAGTCGGGCGGATAGGAAACAAGTCGCGCCCATTTGTTTGAAAATTGCGGTTCGAAAGTGAAACTGCCCCTTTGTTTGAAAATTATTTGCAAGGCAAATTTAGAGTAAGGTGTTTGAAGGGGCGGTTCGTTTGTGAAACGCCCCTCAACACCGCCCTGCGGGCAGAGCTTCCCCCCGAGGGGAAGCCTTGACGTAAGGAAAGGCTTCACATTTTTGCCGAAGAAAATTTTGCGGGCAAAATTTTCAGCAGGCAAGGGGAAGCCTATGAAATAGGCTGACAATTTTTGCTGAATTTTGCGGTAAGCAAAATGAAGCAAGGGGAAGCCTTGACGTAAGGAAAGGCTTCATATTTTAGCCGAAGAAAATTTTGCGGGCAAAATTTTCATTAGGCAAGGGGAAGACTTATATCGCTTGCGGAAAATTTAAGGTTCAAAACACTTTACTTTTGTGCGGAAATGTGTTACAATATATATAATCGGGTAGGTTTACTATGATGAAATACACTTCGAAATCTTTAAAATACGTTTTCAATAATCTCGGCTACCTTGTGTTGTTCGGGCTGTTCCCTGCCGTATTTCTTGCCTATTCCCTTGATACGGCTACCGTCGCCGCGATTTTACGCGACTACTTCTCCGGCCGCCCTTACGCCGGCTTCGCCGATATTTTTCATGCGGTGTCTATCTTCAATTTCCATTCCGTTTCCGCTACCCTTGCCGATATTCTCGGCTTCGTATTGGTGGTGGCGTGCGTTGCCATGATGATGGCGTATATGGAAAAACACATGCGCATTGGCAAGAAAACCTGGAACGGTCTGTTTTCGAAACTCAACGACAATCTGCTTTCTACGCTCGGGATCGCCGTATTGTTTTCCGCGCTCTACGAGCTGTGGGCGCTCATCACTTCCGCGCTGCTGCTCTGCGTTTCTTTTATCGCGAGCAAAACCGTGATTTACGTGCTTACCGTGGCGGTGTGGTGCGTTACGCAGCTTGCGCTTTTATATGTGGTTTCTCTGTTTTACTTATGGCTGCCGTGCTTGCAGATTACCGGCTTTAAATCGTTTGAAGCGCTCTCTTATTCGTATCAGCTTGCTACGGGCGTGAAGCGGACGATCGTTTGGGAACAGTTTTTGTCGATGACGGTTGCCGAGATCCTTTTCGGCGTGATCTGCGTTTTTGTGCCTTGGGCGTGGCTGGAATTGGTGCTTTGCGCTCTGGTATTCGCGGGGTTGATCCTGATTTTCGTTACGCGCATGCAGGTGGCATATTTCGACAGGGCGCAGATGGAAAGAGCCGATCTTAAAAAATATTATTTCGATTGATTTTTTCGCGGCGTTGTTTTTGGCTGAATTAAGGCGCGCTTGCGGAAAACCAAAATGCGAGAGGTGTAATAAAAAATTATGCGATTTCGTAACAGTTTAAGACTTTTAATGGAAAATTTCGGGAGCGTTTATAAAATGCTCTTGTATAAACTTGTGGTGACGGTGATTTTTGCCGCGCTTTCCGCCGCGTTGGTTGTGCCGAGACTTGTGACGATTTTCGAATCTCCGCAATGGCAGGAATTTATTTTGCAGCTGAAATCGTTCGTGAAAGCGGTGGCGGGCGGCGATACCGTGTATCTCGCTTCGTTTCAGGATGGTTTTACGGGCGAGAACGGCGCGGTGCAGAATTTGTTGTCGTTTCTGAAAAATATGCTGCCTTCTTTGGTGTGGGCGATGATCGGCGTGGCGTTTTTCTATCTTTTAAAACGCGTTGTCGATACGCTTTGCCACTACACCGTGGGCGGGATGCTGAACGACAGAATGTCTGCTTACGCCGAAACGCCGTTTTCGGGCGCGTTCGTGAAAAATCTCGGCAAGGCGTTTACGTACGCGATCGTGTACGTGCCTTTGATGTTTTTATACAACGCGGCGATGATTGCGCTTTGCTACTTTTTATTCTTCTATCTTTTGCGGCTTTTATCTTCGCAGCTTTTGCTTTCGCTGTTTCTTACCGTGACGTTTATCGTATTGGCGGA
>CALARO010000382.1 GCA_937888935.1 uncultured Clostridia bacterium | reverse complement strand
GGGGGCTTGTTTCACCATCTTTCGGGTATCCTGCTTTGGTCGGTAAAAAATTACATTGCGAGATAAAAAATTACGGCGTAGGCGGCACGAGAATCGCGAGACAAAAATCCCCGTCTAAAGAGCAATCTTTCGATGAAGATTTTTTGCGACGAGCGGAAAAAATGGATAAAACGGCGGATTTAGTATTTGTTTTTGGCGGAACAAACGATTTTGGCCATGGAGATGCGCCGATCGGCAAAATAGACGATGATACGCCTTACACGTTTTGCGGTGCGTTAAATTCTTTGATTGAGTATTTGCGCATTGTTTACGGCAAAGAGAAAGTGGTTTTTATTCTTCCCCTCCATAGAAAAGATGAAAAAAACAAGCACGGAGAGAATGATTGTAAGCCGATCGCTGCGGGAACATTAGATGATTATATAGCAGCTGAAACGGCAGTATTAACAAAGCAAAAAATAGAGTTTCTTGATTTAAGAACAGATTTTCCGTTAAGTGAAATAAATAAATTAACAATTGATGGTATCCATCCCACATCGAACGGACACCTGATCATCGCCGAAGCTATTGAGGCGTACATAAATAAAAAGAAAAAGGAAAAATGTATTTCGAGGGTAGTATGAAGTTTGAAAAATATGCAGGCAATCCTATTTTAAAACCGAATGAAAAAAATGAGTGGGAAGAACGTTGCGTTTTAAATCCTGCCGTAGTTTATGATGAAAAATCGCAGGAGTTTATTATGCTTTATCGCGCGGCGGGAAACGATGCGCGCCATCAGATAAAACTCGGTTTGGCAAAAAGCAAAGACGGAATACATTTCGATCGGGTTTCGGATACCCCGGTATTTGAAGGCCATCACGACGATCCGGACGGCGGTTGCGTAGAAGATCCGAGACTTATTAAAATCGGCGATGTGTATTACCTTACGTATGCGGCGCGCGCGTATGCTCCGGGTAGATATTGGCTTGAACCGTATGTGGAAGGCGTAACGAAAGCCCCGCGCTATCTCGACGAAACGGATTTTTTCTGCGAAGGTTTACCCGCATTCGCAAACGATAATATCACGGCTACATATCTCGCCGCCACGAAAGACTTCAAGACGTTTAAAAAATTCGGCAGAATCACGGAAGCCACGGTGGATGATCGTGACGTGTATTTATTCCCCGAAAAAGTAAATGGAAAATATGTAATGATTTCGCGCCCGAAATTCAAAAACGGTGAAATAAAAATGCCGTCGATCTGGATTTCCTACGGTGATGATTTAATGAATTTTGAAAAGCCGAAACTTTTGATGACGGGCAACGAATGGTGGGAAGCGCAACGAATGGGCGGTGGTACTCCGCCTATAAAAACTGAAAAAGGCTGGTTTATGCTGTACCACGGCGTAGACGATAAAGGCGTATACCGAGTGGGGGCGGTGCTTCTTGATCTTGAAAATCCCGAAAAAATCGTGGCGCGTACCAAAGATTTTTTAATGGAACCGGATCAACCGTTTGAATTGCAAGGCATTTATGAAGGTTGCGTATTCCCAACGGGTGCGGTAGTAAAAGACGAAACGCTGTATGTTTACTACGGCTGCGCCGATACATATATCGGTTTGGCGTCATGCAATTTTAAAGAATTGATCGAGTTTTTAAATAGGCAGAAAGCGTAATAATCTATGATGATGCAGATGAAAATTAATTTTATCGAAAAAATTCAAAAAAAATACGCGAAATTTGCAATTCTGTGGGAGTGCCTTATTGTGATGTTCTGTGCAGCAAAGAAAATGACGAGATTTTTCGATATGCTTATGGCACAAACGTAACGGGCGAAGAGCATTTACAGATGTATTCTTGTAGTAAGCCTATTACGGCAATTGCAGCAATGATGCTTCTCGAACGTGGACTTTTACATCTTAATGACGAGGCTGAAAAGTATCTTCCTGTACTTTCCGAATGTTTTTTATTGAATGAATCGGGGCAAAAAGTTTCTCCGAAAAAGAAAATAACGATACGGCATCTGCTTACGATGACGGCGGGATTTACATACGATGTAGATACAGAGCCGATAAAAAAATTACAGCGAGATAACCCGTTGGCAGATTTGAGAAAATTTATTTCGGCTTTCGTGCAATCGCCGTTGGCTTTTGAACCGGGAGCAAAATTTCAATATAGTTTATGCTATGACGTTTTGGCCGGCGTGATTGAGGGTGCGGCAGAAAAGAAATTTTCGGAATTTGTAAAAGAAAATATTTTTCAGCCGCTAGAAATGTACAATT
>CALARO010000381.1 GCA_937888935.1 uncultured Clostridia bacterium | reverse complement strand
ATTATTTCCATTTCCGCCTGACGGGCGTGAAAAAGCAGGAATACACGATGGCCACCACTTCCGCGATGGTAAATGTGGAAACGCACGCCTACGATACGGAAATTTTGGAAAAACTCGGCTATAAAAAATCGTTGTTTCAGCCGCTCACGCAGCCGGGCGCATACGTGGGCGAATTTACGGACGAAACGGAAAAAATCGTCGGCTACAAGGCGAAGGTTATTCTGCCCGCCACGCACGATACCGCAAGCGCGGTGCTTGCCGCGCCGCTGAAAAAGCAAACGCCGTACATATCGAGCGGCACGTGGTCGATTCTGGGCGTGGAAAGAAACGCGGCGAACGTTTCGAAGCAGGCGTTCGAAATGAATTATTCCAACGAAGGCAGCGTTTCGGGGCAATTCCGCCTGCAACAGAACATTATGGGGCTTTGGATCATACAGCAAATCCGCCACGAGCTGAAAGATCAGTACGATTTCGCCACGCTCGCGTCGCTTGCGCGGCTGAACAAAACGGACGAAATCATCAACGTGAACGACGAGAAATTTCTCGCGCCCGAAAGCATGATCGAAGCGGTTACGAGCGCGGCGGGCAGAACGCTTTCGGTGGGCGGCATGGCGTATCTCGTATTCAATTCGCTGGCGCACAGCTATGCCGAATCGCTGCGCGGACTTGAAAAACTCACGGGCGAAACGTTCGATACGCTGAATATTATCGGCGGCGGCAGCAAGAACACGCTTTTAAACGAACTGACGAAAGAAAGCACGGGCAAGCGCGTGATCACAGGCCCTACCGAAGGCACGGCAATCGGCAATTTAATGATGCAGATGATCGGCAGCGGCGAGCTTTCGGGTGTGAAAGCGGGGCGCGAAATGATCGCAAGATCGTTCGACGTAGCCGAATGCAAATAAGCTTGAACGTGCCTGAAAGGGCGGCGTTTTCGCCCTTTTTTCCGTACTCGCCCTTGATGTATCCCGATACACCTGCGGGCGATTGCGCAAAAAATCATCAAAAACGCCGCCCTTTCAGGTTGCTACGCGAATTTAACGGAGCAAATCGCGGCTCAGACAAGGCGTTTGCGCGCAGTCGTGCAAGCGCACTACAAGCACAAACAACGCAGTATCAGGCGCGATTTGCCCGCTAAATCAGTTCAAACTTGTTTGCATTCGGCTAACCGAAATATAACGTAAAAACAAGGTAAAAAAGCGGTGAAAACCGTTTCAAAAGAAAAAATTCAGTATATATAGAAGGAGTAAGACAATGAAAAACATTTTCGAAGCGCCTTTCGTGCGCGAGATGGAAAAAACTACGGCGAACATGT
>CALARO010000380.1 GCA_937888935.1 uncultured Clostridia bacterium | reverse complement strand
GGGATGCGCTTTCTCGATCTCATCGAAAAGCACCACGCAGTACGGCTTCGTGCGCACTTTTTCCGTCAGCTGCCCCGCTTTCAGATCGTCGTACCCCACGTACCCCGGCGCTGCCCCGATCAGCTTCGAAACGGACGATTTTTCCATATATTCGCTCATATCAAGCCGAATCATCTGTTCTTCCGAGCCGAAAAGCGTTTCGGCAAGAGCCTTGCAAAGATCGGTTTTTCCCACGCCGGTAGGCCCTACGAAAATAAACGAGCCGATCGGGCGCGAAGGATCTTTCAGCCCCGCGCGGGCGCGGCGAATGGCTCGCGCAACGGCGGAAACCGCTTCGTTCTGCCCCACGATCCGCTTGTGCAGATCTTCTTCGAGCCGCATAAGTTTTTCGCCTTCCGCCTGCGTGATTTTCGTCAAAGGAATTTTTGTTTTCGCGCTGATAATCGCGGCGATCTGTTCTTTTCCAAGTACGTATCTGCCGTCCGCGCCGATCTTCATTTCGCTCACGCGGCGTTCGTTTTCCGCCTTTTCTTCGAGTTCCTGCTTTTCTTTCAAAGCCGCCGCCGCACGCAGAAAATCGCCGCGCGCGATATAGAGTTTCCGTTCCTGATCCTTCTCTTCCGCCTGCTTTTCCAGCTCTTCCGTCTCTTCGCCGCCGCCCTTCACAATCCGCGCCCGCGAAGCCGCTTCGTCGATTAAATCAATCGCCTTGTCGGGCAGGTATCGGTCCGTCACGTACCGCATGGAAAGGGTCACCGCCGCTTCGATCGCCTCGTCGGAAATGCGCAACCCGTGGTGCTTTTCGTAGCGCGAACGCAAGCCTTTCAAAATATCAATCGCCGCTTCTTTCGAAGGTTCTTCCACCATAATCGGAGTAAATCTGCGTTCCAGCGCGCCGTCTTTTTCGATGTATTTTCTGTATTCTTCAATCGTCGTCGCGCCTACGATCTGCATCTCGCCGCGCGCTAAAAGCGGCTTTAAAATATTCGCCGCGTCCATCGTGTTTTCCGAAGACGCGCCCGCGCCCACAAGCGTGTGAATTTCGTCGATGAAAAGCAGAATATCGCCGTCGTCCGTCACCGCCTGCATCAGAT
>CALARO010000379.1 GCA_937888935.1 uncultured Clostridia bacterium | reverse complement strand
GCTGGATAATGGAGGCGATCACGCCGCTTTTCGCCGCCGGGAATAATACCCGCCACACCGCCTGATTTTTCGTACAGCCTAAGCCGAGCGCGCCTTCGTAGTAATGCATCGGCACGGCTTCCAGCGAGTTTTTCGTAATCGAAGCGATCGTGGGCAGAATCATCACCGAAAGAATCAGCGTGCAGGCGAGAAGACCAAACCCCGCGTTGTTCGGGTGAAAGATTTTCACGAGCAGCGGCATTAAAAACTTATAGCCGAAAAGCCCGTACACAATCGAAGGAATCCCGGCCAGCAGGTTTACAATCTGCGTGTAAATCTTTTTCAGAGGGCGCGGACAGTAGAATACCAGCCAGATCGCCGTAAATACGGCGAGCGTGCCGCCGAGAAGCGTCGCGCAGATCGTCAGAACGAACGTACCCGCAATCATGCGCCAGATCCCGAACGTCTGTGATTTCGCCGACCATTCGCTGCCGAAAATAAATTTAAATACGCCCGATCTTTTAAAAGCGGGTACGCTTGCGTATAAGAGATACCCTACGATCGTAAACACGGCAAGCACGGAAAACGCCGCAAGCAGCGCGAATACACCCCTTGCAACGCTTTCCTTCGATATGAATTTTTTCTTTGCTTGTGCAATCATTTTTTTGTTTTCCGTTTTATATTATTATTCCGTCGGCTTTCCCGCCGACGGATTTTTTCCTTGGCGCGGCTTGCCTTTTTTCCCGCGCCGTATTATGTCATTATTTTTTTTAAGCGATTCCTTATTTCATCGTAATGTAGCCGGCTTTCGAAATCACCGTCTGCGCGCTATCGCCCATAATGTAATCGTAGAAGCCCTGCGCCGCTTCGGAAAGCGTCTTGCCGTCTTTAAGTACGATCACAAACGGACGCTGCAATGCATACGAACCGCTCTTGATGTTTTCCACGGTGCAGGCGATTCCGTCCAGGCTCACCGCCTTCACCTTATCGTTCAGGCTGCCGTAGGAAATGTAGCCGATACTGTTCACCGCGCCTTGAATAGATTCTATCACGTTGCCCGTTTCCGCAAGCGTTGCCACGCTCGTGTGGTATCCGTTCTCGATTTTCAGAAGTTCGTCGAATGCGGAACGCGTACCGCTCGAAGCGTCTCTGCCCACCGCCGCCGTAATCGGAGTGCCGGGGATCGCCGTACCGTTTTCATACAAAGCTTTCACGTCGTCTTTCTTCACGTCCGTCACGGTGCTGTCCTTATTCACGATCAGCGCGATGCCGTCCATGCAAAGCGTTTCACCCTTCACGCCCGTTTCGCTCGCTTTCAGTCCGCGGGAAGACATACCGAAATCGTTCAGATCGTTCTGCGTATCGGAAATGCCCGCGCCCGAAGAAGACATATTCACGGTGATTCTCACGTCGTGATCCTGTTCGTAAGCCGCCGCAAGTTTTTCCATGAGCGGCGTTACGGAAGACGAACCGGAAACCGTAACATTCTTGTTTTCGTCTTTCTTGCCGCCGCACGCGCCGAGAATCGCGCCGCTTCCGAGAAGCGCGGCCGCGCACAACACGGATACAACTTTCTTCGTCTGATTGTTCATTTGCTTTTTCATTTTCTTTTTCTCCTTCAAGTCTTTTTTTATTTTTTCCTTTCGACTTTCTACGCATATAGAATAAAACCGACTCGTAAAAAAATCGCGTAAAAAGTTGTAACAAAATTGTAAAAAATAAAAATTCTTTAAAAAAATAAAAAAAGCCTTGCGATTCCGAAGGTTTTTCTTCGAATTTGCAAGACTTTTCTTCCGTTTTTAAGGGTTTTTCTGCCGTTTTCGGGGCATTTTCGGGTGTTTTTGAGGCATTTTCGGGGTATTTTCAGCCTGTTTTAAGGCATTTTCAGGGGGTTTTCGGGGTTTTTTGCGCCTTGTTTAAGGCTTTTTCACGTTATTTCCGGTAAAAAAGCGGCAAAGAAGTTGTAAATTCAATGAGTTTTCCCTCATGCAGAAAGTATTTCAGCGCGGCTTTCGTCACCTGTTTCGAAAGCCGTACAGGCACGCCGCCGCAAGTTTCCGCGCGCGTATCGTCGGGAATTTTCTGCCCGATCGGGTACGGATCGGAAGGTTTTAAAAGCAGCGCGTCGCCCGCCGCATACAGATTTTCCGCGGAAAAAACGCCGTTTTCGGTGTAAAAAAGGCTCAATACGCCGTCTTTTATCAAAATATCGGTCAATTTCCCGCAGTACGCGCCGTTCGTGGAATACAC